>CAIKAN010000027.1 GCA_903825415.1 uncultured bacterium | reverse complement strand
CTCTCGGTACAGGCGTATAAGAGTGCAACGAAACAGCATCCACCGCTTTTCCTTCGTCAATCATTCATGAGCGCGGCGGAGGCATTTAAGGTGATTGATTCTCCCACTGACGGTGTAGTCGTTCCCTTTGGCATAGAAGGTCAGCAACTCATCGCCGATATGCTATCGGCTTCTCAGTTTGAGAATAAGACCTTATTGCTCAAACGGGCACAGCGCTATTCCGTCAATCTCTATCCGCATGAAATCAACACGTTTAGACGGATGGGACGCCTCTATGAAGCGTGGCCTGGTAGTGGTGTATTCTACCTAGACGAACGGCATTACGGCGACCAATTCGGTGTTAGTATCACGGAGGTTGCCGAGAGAAAGTCCTATATCGTATGAGGAGGTGTGCGTGAAAAATATCATTGACTTTAAGGTTTACGGACGTTTTGCCCTCTTTACCGATCCGCTGACCAAGATCGGTGGAGAAAAATGCTCATATCATATCCCAACGTATGAGGCCCTCAAAGGGGTCGCAAAATCAATCTACTGGAAACCGACCTTTATATATGTCATCGATAAGGTACGAGTCATGCGGCGTATTCGCACTCAGTCAAAAAGCGTGAAGCCGCTTGTCTACAGCGGCGGGAACTCTCTGGCAATCTATACCTACCTCGCCGATGTAGAGTATCAGGTTCAGGCGCACTTTGAATGGAACAGGTACCGTGACGATCTTGATGATGATCGTGACATCGACAAACACTGGCATGTCGCGAAACGAATGGTCGAGAAAGGTGGCCGGCAAGATATCTTTCTCGGTACGCGGGAATGTCAAGGCTATGTCGAGCCGTGCACCTTTGGCGAGGGGGATGGTGAATACGACGGAGGTGGTGAACTGGCTTACGGCTTGATGTTCCACGGCTTCGACTATCCGGACGAATTCGGGAAGAACGAATTGCACAGTCGTTTCTGGAGGCCGGTGATGAAAGATGGCATTGTAACATTTCCAATGCCCACGGACTGTCCGGTAAGAAAATTTGTCCGAGAGATGACTCCGAATCCGCCAAGTTCCATCGGTTTGCGAGAGGAGGGGTTGGAATTATGAGCTGGATAGAGAAGCTATATCGAACATATGAAAACAATCTAAAGAGTATCGCCGATCAAAACGATGCGGTTCTATTATTGCCATTGTTTCATAGTTCACAGAATGCGCAAATTCATGTCGTATTGGATGGAGAGGGTAATTTTCAGCGAGCATCTGTGGTCTCAAAAGATGATACACAGACGATAATTCCGGCGACCGAGGAGTCAGCAGGACGTTCTGGATCTACAATAGCTCCTCACGCCTTATTTGACACGCTACAATATGTTGCAGGTGATTATTTGCTGTGGGGAGGCAATCCCGACAAGAAGAAAAATGAATCTGGATTTGATCAATATATCAAGGCGCTTCAAGGTTGGGTTACATGGTCCAACGATAGAAGACTAAAATCAGTTCTTATTTATCTTCAAAAATCTCAATTAATTACCGATTTAATTAGTAATTGCATATTATATAGTGGCGATACAAAACAGCTTGTAGATACGTGGATTGAATCAACGGAACCGCCTCCGATTTTCAAAGTGATAAAACAGGCCAAAAAGAAAGGACAATATGAGGCATTCGTTCGGTTTTCAGTAGAAATACCGGGAGAAATGTGTTCTGACCTTT
>CAIKAN010000026.1 GCA_903825415.1 uncultured bacterium | reverse complement strand
CTTCTCTCCAGGCCTTATGCCGATATTCCTCATCTTTGTCTGCTTATTCCCCAATTCAGCCCTCATCACTTCGGCCAGATCAGTGATCTTACATGCAGCCATCTTCACTACGAATATCTCTCCCCCCACAGACATCGCTGTAGCATCGAGAACCAGCTGGATCGCCTCTTCGACGCGCATCATGAATCTCGTCATCCTCCCATCTGTGATAGTCACTTCATTTATCCTGTTGATCTGCTCATGGAAAAGCGGGACGACGCTGCCTGTGGTCCCGAGGACATTGCCTCCGCGTATGCATACGAATTTCGTCTTATCAGAGAGATTATTCGCTGCGATCATCAGCTTCTCCCCGCAAGCTTTGGTGACTCCGTAGAGATTGAAAGGGTCGACGGCTTTATCCGTAGAGATGTCGACGACTTTTTTTACGCCATTATAGATCGCGGCATGGATGATATTCTCCACTCCGCAGATATTCGTCTTGACCGCCTCGAATGGATTCTCTTCGCAGATAGGCACGTGCTTGAGAGCCGCCAGATGAAAGACATAATCCACCCCCTTCATGACTTCAGTGAGCCTGTCTCTATCGCGTACATCTCCGATGAAATACTTCAAGCATTTATCCTTGAATTTCCTCTTCATCTCCACCTGCTTCATCTCGGCACGAGAATATATCCTGATCTCCTTTGGATGATATTTTGCTATGAGCTGTTTTGTCAGCTCATTCCCCCAAGAACCAGTACCTCCAGTGATCAAAATCGTCGAATTCTGCAGCATTTTGTTGTTTTTCATCATTTTTGTATTATCGGCTCATTGTATACTTTTATCGCGTCTTTTCAAGGCTTCTAGCAGATCAGCGATAGTCCTCTTGGTAGTCAAATGCTCTTTGGCATATCTATAGGCATTATCGGTTAAACGCCTCCTTAATCCAGGATCTCTCTCTAGCTTCCTTATAGCATCCGCGATCGCGCCCACATCGCCTCTTTCACAATAATATATATGCTCTCCATGCTTGAAATGCTCTTCCATGGCCAAAGATCTCCCAGTGACTATGGGCACCTTCATCGCTATCATCTCATAGATCTTATTGGCGATGACCCGATCTATCTTCTTGCTCTTACTGAAGAACCCCAAACCGAGGCCTGCGATCGAAACATATTCAGAGAGCTTCTCCGGAGCCATCTTCCCCAGGAATGAGATGTTCTTTGCACCGATATCTTCAGCAAGTTTTTGAGTGTTCCCATATTCTGGACCGCCACCGATGATCTGAAGCCTGATCCCCTCATTCTCCAATTGTTTGAATGCTTTTACAACCAGATCCATACCATTCAATATCTGGATATTTCCATGGAAGGATACCAGAAATCCATTTTCTTTTGAGGCATCTCCCGCAGGCGCGATCGACCTAAAAAGCTTTTCATCCATACCTACATAGACGACAAGGATCTTCTTGCAATCGACGTTCAGAAGCGAAGAAATGTAGTCGGCATGCGCCATGGTATCCATGAGGACGATATGGGCAAATTTGCAAGAAAGACGATCAAGCAGATAGAACCATAAGGCATGAAATGAATTCTTCGAGTACTGGCGCCTTTCAAGGATGATGCTGTCATAATAAGAGACGAAAAGGTCAAGGATCACTGGAGTTCCCCATTTGAATATCAACCGCGCCAAAAATAAGGCGATCTGTCCCGGAAATCCGACGATGACATAGTCAAAATCTTTGCGTATAGCAAAGGCTCTCTTTATGAGCCTATAATATTTTCCAAAACCGGGAGCGCGATCTGTTATCTCTATGACCTCGACTCCATTCTCTTTGAGTCCGATGATATTGTTCTTATTGCGAGAATAGGCCGGATCATATATACCGAAATAACAGATCTTCATTTTTCGTAGATATTAGCGATGTTCTTGATCAAGACTTTGACATCAAATTTCTCTTTGGCTACATCTTTCAAATAATCCTCGATCTCCACCATCTTACCGCTAATCAAGATAGCCACTATCTTCCTGGCTAGATCATTATGATCGCCCTCTTTGAATATCAACATATCGGCAAATTTACCGAAGTATTCTCTGAATGACGCGCTGCATGTGAGAGGTATGACTCCGCTAGCCATAGCTTCTATGACGACCTTATCGAAGCTCCCTGTCTTGGTGGCATTGATCAGAAAATTTATCTTATGACTGACCTTTAGATCTTCATTTGCATACTGGAAACGCGAGAACAATTCGTAGTTCGCGGTGTTAGAACCTACAAAAGCGACATTATCGGTTATTCCCAACTCAGAATCTAAAGCCTGAAAATACGCATCGACTCTATTTCCTTCCGGAGCCCCATAAAATACTCCTGTATATTTCCTATCCTTATCCTCATTCTTCAATTCTGATAGAGCCCTCAGGAACGTAGCACAGTCCTTAACTGGAGATATCCTTCCAACATGGGCCAGTGTGATCTTTTTATCGTCAAATGGAACCTCATCCCTATTGTATTTCTGGAATAGATCACAATCTATGCCGTGACCAAAAAGATGCACCTTACTACTCTTTATATTAAAGCTATCTTTTGTAGAGGTGAAAATCTCAGCGGAGAATATCTCAGCGATCCTCAGCTTCATATCTACTTTTTTGTGCGTATACCAAAGCCCGATCTTTTTTCCAAGAATCTTCCAAATAAAACCACCCAGAACCAAATAGATCGGATTCATATGCACGAAGACTACATCATAGTTCTTCCTCTCTTCCCAGATATATCTATAGAACAGCCTTATGTACTGGAATCGTGAACTCCCTTTCTCCTTGCCAAGCGACAGGACTTTGACATTCACAGGAAGCTCACAGACCCCCTTTTCAAGGCAGATGACAGTGACAGCTTCAAAATTCTTGGAAAATTCAATGATCCATCTATGAAAAAAGCCAAGAATAGGATCGTTCTTGTCTGCTTTTTGGGTAAGAATGAGTATATTCATGTCTTTACACGGAATCCGAAGCAAGAAAGAAATGCGCCAAGCGCGTCGGTCCTACTTGAAAATGTAATGATATACAAAATAGCTTTCAACTGCAATCAAAGCACTGACGACTATTTGAGCTATCATATAGTGAAAACCTCCGTATTGTACGAATAGAAATACACCCAGAGTGTTCAGCCCCAGATTGATCCCTGTGACGATAAAATATGATATCGCTTGCGAATGCAGATTATCATTGGAGACGCTCTTGAATGTCCAATACTTCTGCATCGTGAAGCTGACCATGAAAGCTCCCAAAAATGCCAGGACCACAGAGATCACATACCATATCTTGCATATATCGGTGAAGATATAGAGAAGCCCTAGGTCAGCCACTGCCGCCATTCCGCCTGAGATGATATATCTGGCTAGCTTGGCTTTTTTGGGATGATTCTCATCAGCATAAGCATTGAGTTTTTTAAAAGCATCTATCATATATTTGTTTGAACTATTTATTAGATCGATCCAAAGAATCGATGATCTTTTCAGCGATATCGTTCCCATCAAAGCGAGCAATGATCGCACCGGCTTCCTTGGCTATGCCGACATCAGTCGAAACGATCTGGCATCCCGCGGCTTGAGCCTCAATGAGAGTCATGCCATATCCTTCAAAGAGCGAAGTATTCAAAAAAAGATCCGCTGTCTTGTAATACGAGGCTAGAGTATTCTTGTCCGCCCATGATTCAAAGAAAACGTTTTTGGGCGCAAGTTTCAAGGCGCAAGTGCGCAAGTATCTTGCTTGCGAACCGCTACCGACTATCACGAGTCCAGTCTCTGGCAATCTTCTCAAGACTTCTTTGAATGCGTCGATCGCTAGCCCGATATTCTTCTCCTTCTCCAATCGTGAAGCCATCAAGATGATCTTATCGAATTGTGGATACTTCTTGTGAAGATCGGCGCTTTCGATGATAGATGTGGATCTTATCCAATCGGTATCTACCTTAATCGGCTTCACGACAATCTTTGAACGATCGATGCCCAATGAATCTACCAGATAGCTCTCGATCCTATTTGAAACGACTCGAAGGCTGTCGGCTTTCGGAAGATACGATGAAGCCAGAGCTTTCCTGATCTTATTGGAGAATGACTTAACATAATTCGGACTGCCTATATCCGTATGTAGTTGAATCTCCAAATGAATGTTAAAGCGCTTCTTCAAAGAGACTCCTGCCATAGCGGTCAAAAAAGGATCCTGACACGTGATATCAGTGATGCCTCTTTTGTTTATGATAAATCGTCCCAAGCTTATGGCATCAAAAGGACATTTCATCTTGAATGATGACCTGGTCGGATACACCCAGCAATTCTGCGCTATTGAAAGCTCGTCTACATTATCATCTTGCGATTCATTTTTAGATTTTTGTATTTGAATTTTTGATTTTTGATTTTTGATTTTTGATTTCGTGAATACGATGATATGGACCTCCTCCCAATTCTTGGCATATTCAGCCTGGCGCGCTCTGACAGCGCTGCCTTCTTTGAAGATCAAGCGGTCCGTCGATATCATCAGAAGCTTTTTACCGCCCGTATGAGCTCCAGCCTCCGAGGGCTTAGTTTTGATTCCGGCGTTTTGCATTTCTTATGGAGAGCAGAGACGGGCGGCTTATGCTGTTGTTGATCTTGACGATCTCATCGGCGATCTCTTGCCACGTATGCAGGAAAGACAATCTGCGGACTTTCTCGGCTTGAAGCTTCCTATTGGCAGGATCAGCTATCCAAAGTATCTTCTCCACGATATCTCTCTTGTCTTTCGGATCCACCAGCACCGCTGCATCTTTGACCCGATGCATGATCCCATTCTCTCTAGTGAGGATGAAAGGAGTCCCAGTGCGCACAGCATCGAATATCATATTGGGACTGATATCGCCGATTGAGACCAAGATCACCGCATAGGCCCTCCTCATCCTTTCAATGAAATTGTCGTATACAGCCTTGCTGGTATCAAGCTCTATATCCGGAAGCCCGCGCTTCTTGAGCTCGGCACGCGCTTCCTCGAAAGCTTCCTTGAGAAGCTCATGATTCTTCCATTTCAATTGTCTAGTCCCTGCCATGAAGACCCTCCCCTCCGGCTCGGTCGGTTCGAGCTTCTCGCCGCAATAATTCTCCACAATCCGGCTCTTGTTGGCATCCAGAGAATATGCCTTCTCGAATATCTTCCTCTGCCATTCTGTGCTGAAAATGACTATAGCGGCATTCCGGAGAGAAGCTCCTCCCCATTTGAAGATCAGATTCTCTTTGAATGACAGCTTCCCATGCTTACTGGCGTAAAAGTCTTTGAAGAGGATCATGTCTCCTGTCCTTTCCGTATAGGTCTCCCAAAGAGAATCGCCTCCTGTCCTCACGATATATCTCTTGCGCAAGAGCTTGCAAGCCAGCATGGCCGGCACAGCAGCGCTCCAAGTATCCAATACGATCACCAGATCGGCATTCCAGCCCTTCCTGATGATCTTCAAGAAATAAAGGATATGCCTGATGAAAGCAGGAAAAGCCCTCTCCCATCTATAGGCAGCGACTTTAACCTGATACCCCTGCTTTCTCCAGGTCTCATAGAGATTCCTAGCATATTGTGCCGGGCCTCCAATATCGGGCGGATATATTCCAGATGCGATCAGGATATTCATGCCCCAAGTGTATCAAAACGGCGATTCGGAAGCGAGGAATTCTTATAGCTAACCATGAACCTAGGCTCCTACAGTAATCGATATGTTTATGATAGTATTACAGTCATTATTGATTTCCGTCATATGAAGCTTCCGCAAAATAATAAAATTATTTCAGCCTTTCGATATCTCATCTTGCTCTTACCGGTGATCGTGGTGATGTTCATATTCCGATCCGCATTATTGGGAGGGATCTTCAGTAACGGAGATGTGACGATGAATGGTTATGTGTATTTTCATTATTTTGCAAGTGGAGGCAGCATAATCTCTCAGAACATACTTCTTGGATTTCCGATCTTCTCGACTGTGGCGGGGATATGGTTCTATCCTATCAATATCTTTTTCATAAAGATATTCGGTAGTTTTCATGCCTATATGTTTTTGGATATATCAAATATCATATTGGCATACATATTTGCATACCTATACGCTAGGAAGATCGGAATCTCTAAGATAGCTTCTATCATGACCGGTTCGGTATACATATTCTCAGGCCAGCTGATGCTTTGGTCCGAAATGACAATTAACACCGGGTACTATTTCATCTTGCCAGCCGCCCTTTGGCTTTTTGAAATAATTCTCTCAAAGAATGACTGGAAAAGAACAGCTGCGATCCTTATTGCGGGAATCATGATGGGTATGAGTTGGTTGTCCAGTCATGTCCAATTTGTAGTATTCATCCATATCTTTTTTGCCATATATGTGGTGTTCAGGACCATGACAGCTTCCAGTGTATCTCGAGAAAATATCACTAGGATACTTATCAAATGTTTGATGATCCTCGGCGCGATATTTATCATCTCTTATATTATCGGATATCCTCAGATAAGGTCGATCTTGGATATCGCCGCCTCATCCATGCGCTCTCACGGTGTACAGCTTTCCGATTATTGGGCTGGGGCGCTATTTCCGCAGGACCTGATACATTATGTTCTGCCTTTCTTTTCTATATTCAAAATACCTTTCGCTAGCCCGAATCTTTATATCGGGATTTTGCCATTAGCCATTCTATTCATCGGATTGTTCTTGTGGAGATGGATCAATTCCTATTCTGATAACAGGTCATTGCGCAATTTTTTCGGCATATCTTTTTTGTTCTGTCTCGCTTGTTCATTCAAGTATTCTCCGGTCGGGATAATGCTTCATTATCTACCGCTTCTAAATTCTGTCCGTGAAGCGCCACGAATAATGTTCATAGGAAATTTTGCTGTGGCGCTGTTTATCGGGATCACTTTGGAAGTCATTGCGAATCATCAGGACTTGATCAAAGAGAAGATCAAGAGACCTTTAAAGATGTTACGTTTCGCGTTCGTTTCATTATTTTTACCTATTATAGCTATAGGATCTCTGTTCCTTGCGTATTATAAAGATACCATCATTAGATGGCTGTGGAATTACTATCTGATCCATCAGTACTCGGACAAATCTGCTTTTCCGAAAGGATATTATTTGAATCTGATCTCGGTCTATTTCAATCAAACTCTAGATCAGGTCTTGATCTATAAAAAAGAGATGCTTGTCCTCGTCGTCTTTTCTTTGATGGCATATCTCGTCTTGTATAGTCTCGGTAAATTCACACCCAAGAGATTCATTTGCATCGTGACTATAATGACGCTATTGAATATCATATTTGTGTATGGAGATCGATATACTGCTATCTCGCGGGAAGCATATGAAGCGATCCCTCAATCGGTCAATGCCATGAGATCATTGGCTGGCAAGGATCAGATGCCGTGGCGCGAGTATACCTTGCTCCCTGGTGAAACGATGTTCAGCGTCTTTAGTGCCGAATGCTCGACGGATATTGTCGGCAAAGATGAAGATCTCGAATCATCTGCACTCTCCAACGAACTCCTTCTCCCCAACCTAAATATCAATTTCAACATAGATTCGATATCCGGTTATGATAATTTCATGCCGAGCGATGTCTCCAATTTGCTTGATCATATCGGCTCTGAACAGTCTATGGCTGGCGATAGCCTGGCCAATTCAAAGCAATCTATAGAGAAGAGGATCTCTAGCATCGTTGATAGAAAGAATATGTTGAGTGCCCTGAATGTAAGATTTATCATTTCACATTATCCTATTACGGACAAAGATTTCAGAGAAGCCAAGAGATGGAAGGTCGGTCAATGCAATACAGATCTGTATCTATATGAATTGGATAGATATTGGCCTAGGTATTTTCTTACTGACAATATCATCTCGACATCGACAGGCAGTGGCAATTTTGTAGCTTTAGAGAATATCATGGATACTGAGAGCAAGCCATTCGTTATTCTTGATACAAGTGTGGCCAGGGATGTATCTTTGTTGGGAATAAAACCTGCGAGCGGCGCCTTCACAGATATAATTCCGATTAAACCAGATTATCTTTATGATGCGACGGAATTCGCTGTGAATACAGGAAAGCCTTATCTCTTGTATATAGGCAACGCTTATCTACCTGAATACACCGCAACTATCGATGGTCAGGAGACAAAGATACTCAGAGCAAATGGCGTATTCATGGCGGTATCTATACCAGCAGGCCATCACACAGTGAGTTTGAGGTATAAGGTTCCATCAAGGATCCCGTTCAAATACGAAAGGTAGCTACCACAGAACAAGCTTAGTACTTTGGTACCATTGCAGGCTCAACTATCATCGCCTCTCTAAAATTAGATACCTCCCAGCCGCTTTGCGCGCCTCCTTGTATTTCGAAAAGATCCCAGGATTATCCGCAAAATCTTTTGGATTCACTATGATCGTATCTGGTACACCGGAATACAGAGCCTTAAGAGATGATTCCCCTATGGGCAGCTGAGGTGCTGCATAGAAGAATTGATAGAAGCTCGATTCTGGTAGGAATGTCGCCACCTCTGGGACTTGATAAAGGAAGATATTGCGCGATGTCAGATTGGAAAAAGATTCTTGCATTTCCCTAGTCCGAGTGCTGGCATACGATTTGGCAGTCCAAGATGTGAATAACAGCCCATAAGCTTGAAACAAGATCAATGCTGTCATGCCCAAGATCGCGATAGTTGACGCCCTCTTCTCCGATGATGGGAGGGCTTTTGAAGCAAGCAGGCGCAAGCTAGGATACAGATATAGTATCGCCAACATTTGAGCCGGAAAGAAATAACGATAATACCCAGGAGTACGGAAAAATGCCGCGAACGCCAAAAGAGTGAAAAACAAAGATATCGATTCGGCAAAAGAGATATGCTTTCCACCGCGCCATCGTATCAAATATGATATTAACCATATAACCATCAAGATCAGAAAATACATCGGCTGGAAGTCGGAGAAGAATAGACGGATATCGCTCAATACCGTCGTGACGATACTTACCTTATGGGGATTGGCATATACAGACAATATAAAGGATATGGATTCTCCAGAAAATTGCGATACCAGCCATATGACTATAGGCAAAGCAAAAGCGGCAGCGGACCATATCAGGCTACGATGATCGAATAGCGGTCCGTCTGATGGCTTCTGCAGATACCGATGGAAGACATAAGCTATCAAGACAGCTGGAATGACCAAGACGAATATCGGTTTTGTGACGAAGAGCAAACCAGCCGAAACTCCCGCGACGAGATACAGCCATATCGATCGTCTCTTGATAGTCTCAATCTGATAGATGGACGCCATGAAGACCAGAAAGAAGAACATGCCAGGGACTTCGCCTAGGACATTCTTGCCCTGGCCATATAGAGGTGCAAAGGATACAAAGAGAGTGAACGGGAGCAGATATCGTTCTGGTGAGATGAAGCGCTTCAGCAATATGAACGCTGACATGGTTATCAACAATAGATATATAAGCATGACCAAACGTGCCTGCAACAACCCGGCACCAAAGATGCTGAACATAGCCGCTATCGGCATAGTCACTGGATAGCTCGTAGTCACCACTCCTGCTGAGGCGAATACGCCTGGAGCGATAGGCAAAGCAGGATAGCCGATGCTCGATGCAGATCGCGCAGTCTGGATTATGATCCCTTCATCCATCCAGGTCGGAGGGCTCTCCGTCAGCTTATACGAGCTGAAGAATATCGCTACCGCAAAAAGAGTGACGGAAATGGCGGCCTTATACTTATTTGTCAGAAGCATAGCATCATCTTATCATCTACCGGCG
>CAIKAN010000025.1 GCA_903825415.1 uncultured bacterium | reverse complement strand
TTCGCGCGGTGCTCGCTTCGCTGCGCGCCGCATGCTCAACCTTTTCGACTCCCCGACGCAAGCCGCGCAGGCGGCTTGCTTAGGGTCACATAACAAAAATGGCCGCATGAGCGGCTCATTTTTGTTATGTGACCCTACGGGGAGTCGAACCCCGATTACAGCCTTGAGAAGGCCGTGTCCTAACCATTAGACGATAGGGCCGAACAAATTCAACAATAACCTGTTTTCTACTTCTTATCAAGCCATTCGGGCTCCTGCCTGACCAAAAGCTTCTCTGCTCTCTCCGGCTCGCGCATGAGAGCCTTCACTACCCTTTCCATTCGTACAGACTGCGAGCCCTTCACCAAGATGATGTCGCCGGCTTTGACCAAAGGAACCAAGAGAGTCGCGGCTGCCTGGGAATCATTCACTGAATAAACATTATCTGAAGACATGCCGGCTTTCACAGCTTCGTCAGCGGTGGCTTTGGAGCGCATACCGACAGCGATGAGCATATTGGCGATCCCGATGATCTCCTTGCCGATATGGCGATGCTGTTCGCCTGAATATTTTCCCAGCTCCATCATATCCCCCAGAACCGCGACCTTGCGGCCTGAACATTCAAGGCCTTTCAAGGTCTCGAGAGCTGCCAGAACGGCATCAGGAGAAGAATTATAAGTGTCATCTATGAGCATGGAGCCATTGATCCCTTGAATGATATTCAGGCGTCCTTTGGGAGCTTCATAAGCATTCAAGGCTCTAGCTATGGCTTGAAGAGGAAGATTCTTGGCTTTTGCAACGGCTGCTGCTGCTAATAATGGATATAGATAAGCCTTTCCCACTATTCCAGGAACATTCACGGCCGATCTCTCTCCAACCAGATCCAGAGCGAATGATATGCCTTTATCGATCGAACAAGCATAGTCCAAAGCGCGAGCCGTCGCCGGCTTGTCGACTCCGAATGAGAGGACTCTGATGTCCTTGCCCTCGACCCTTTTTGCTATAGAAGCGACCTTATCATCATCCGCGAAAAGCACTAGCGTTCCGCTCTTCTTCACGGAATCTGCCAGGGAGGCCTTTTCTTCGAAGACTTGTTCGGGAGACTTGAAAAATTCCACATGAACCGGAGTGCGGCTGACTTTGGTGATGACTGCAATATCGGTCTTTAGCCATTTGGCTACGCTCTTTATATCACCAGGATGATCGGCACCGATCTCTACGATGAGACAATCGGGATATTCTGCGCGACGCAAGATGAGCTTCATCCCCGCCCAGATATTCTTCATCCACCCTGAAAGGCTATGCCAAGCATTTGGAACACCTATGATAGTCAAAGGCAAACCGATCTCGCTATTCATGCTCTTATCGCTCTTCCTGACGAAGCCGCCCTGATCTTTGAGGGCACAATAGATAGCGTCTTTTGTAGAGGTCTTGCCTACGCTACCGGTGACAGCGATAACGAATGGCTTATATTTCTTCAAAATAAAGCGTGATTCGAGAGTGAGAATATAGACGATGATCTTTTTCATGGATTGCATGGATACAGTTTACAGGGAAAAGAGAGAAGCGCGCAAGCGAGCACAGCGGAAGCAGGATGCCTTTTCAAGCTCGAGGACGAGTCAATTCCTTGCACGACCAGCATTTTCCAAAGACAAAGGCCGTGAATGTCCTAGAGGCCTTTGGCTTTGTGAAAATGCGGAGTGCGAGGAAATGACCCCGCAGAGCTTGAAAAGGCATCCTGCTGCCGCTGTGCTCGCTTGCGCGCTTCACCTATCCGGCGGGATATTGTAATAATTGATCAGGAATTTCGCCAACTGATTGAAAGGATCAGTCAAAGTCGCTGAAGCATATTCAGCCCCCTGCGGATGGATCTGATACAAAAAGACCAAGAACTTTGGATTATATGCGGGGAAGTAACCGAAGAATGAATGCAGATACCTATCTGTATAATATCCGCCATGGATTCGATCTGGAATCTGCGCCGTACCAGTTTTAGCAGCGATAGAATAATGGTCCATTTTGATAGCTCCATTCTTCAAAGCTTTATCTACTACTTCAACGAGCATCTTCGTGACCTCCGTAGCCGTTTCCGGTCTGATGACCATACCGCCTTGTTTTACAGAGATGATATCTTTCGAGCCATCGGCAAAGTCTATCTCTTTTGCTATATGCGGAGACACGACATGCCCGCCGTTCGCCAGCACAGCAAGACCGCTAGTCATCTCGATCGGTGAGACGGCTATGCCCTGGCCATATGATGCGGTGGCGACATCGATCTCCTTTCCATTCTTGAGATTACCCATCTGACCGACCGCTTCATTAGGAAGGTCGATGTTGGTCTTCGAATTCAAGCCGAATCTGGAAAGATAATCAGCCATGGCCACATTCCCCACTTTCATGCCGATAGTCGCCGCTCCAACATTCAAGGATTGGCTGAGTATCTGCTGCATATCCGTGATCCCGCGCGCTCGTCCATCATAGTTGCCAATGGTCTTGCCGTTCAGCTTCATGGTGCCGGTATCATCGTATGTGGAATCTGGCGTGAAATTTCCAGTATCGAATCCGATAGACATAGTGAGAGGCTTCATGATAGAGCCCATCTCATATACATGTTCCACTAGCGGATTCGAGAATACGGATGGATCCTTCACCCCGGAAGTATCGTTCGGATTGAAAGTAGGCAGAGACGACATTGCAATGATCTCTCCCGTTTCCGGATCGATGATGATGCCGCCTATCTCCTCGGAATGCCAGACTGTTCCGGTTTCTACCAGAGTCTTCTCCAGATAGCTCTCTACAGTAGGCTCGATCGTCGTCACTATATCGCCGTGCTTTTCCGAGCTTCCGATTACATCTTTTGAACCTGAAAATAGCGAAGCGAAGACTGTCTGGCTCGAGCCCATTCCGGGACGGCTCAACACCTTCTCATAATATCTCTCGAGGCCATACTTGCCCACTATAGTTGAAGTGCTATTGCTCTCGCCAACCAAGCCGATGGTATGCGCAGCCAATGTCCCTCCGGGATATGAGCGCCATGACTCAGGGACGACACCGATGCCTGGCAAAGATAAAGATGACACTGATCGCGCCATGGAAGAATTCACCTTGTCCGCTAGCTCGAAATACGGATCCTTCCTATCAGCTGCCCGCTTCATAAATGTCGTGAGATCTATATCGATGAATTGTAGCAAGGCATCATAGGTAGTCTTTGGATCGGATATATTCTTCGGATTGGCATATATCAAACTGCCGTGATCGATGGTCGCGGCCGCCACTTTCGAGCCGTCCTTCATGCTGAAATATACTGAGCCTCTATCGAATAGGCTGGCTTGAGGCCGAGCATACTGATATTCAGCCTTGCTGGCATAAGTCTTTCCCGAGATTATCTGCCTTGAATACAAAGAAGACGCCAGCACCAGCGCCGATAGCGCGATGCCAGCGAAGACAAAGCGTATGCTGATGCGCTGATACGCATTCATACTCTACATTTCCTTCATTGATAATATCACGCGCCCGAGCGAGGGCGTCTTCGGTATATAGGCAGTGACAGCAGTCTCGTGCAATCCAAAAGACTTGGCGGCATCCGGCGTCACCTTATCTGAAAGAGAGATATATCTGGCATCGAGCTCTTGGACAGTCCCTTGAAGAGAAGCCGTTCGAGCCTCCAATCTTTCCGTGGCTATAGTGCGCGATATGACCGAATATATATTGAAGCCATATATGATCGCCATCACCATACTGGCGCATATGAAAGCATAGGCTATATATTTGCGATATTCTTGTGCTGCTGAATATGTATATGTGATCGCTTTCGTCATTGTATTTTTTGGATTATCCTTAATTTCGCGCTTCTCGCTCTCGGATTCTCTGTAATCTCTTGATCCGAACCGCTTATCGGCTTCTTGCTGATCTTCGACCCGAACTCTAACGCTTTCTCTTTATAAAAATCTTTCACTATCCTATCTTCTAGGCTATGAAAGGAGATGACTGCCATCTTCCCTCCTGGATTCAATCTTTCGTAACCCTTCACCAGCCCTTCTCTCAAAGCTCCTAATTCGTCATTGACTGCGATCCGTAAAGCTTGAAATGTCTTGGTTGCCGGATGTATCTTCGATCTCTTATAAAAGAATCCGACTGAACCCTTCACGATCTCCGCCAATTCGGCAGATGAGACGATGAATTTCTTCTCTCTATACCGCACGATCGCCCTAGCAATCTGTCTGGAATGCCTCTCTTCGCCGTAGCCATAAATAACATTGGCGATATCTTCCTCCTTCCAGCTATTGACGATAGTCGCGGCCGTGAATAGCGCCTGCTTCGGATCTCCCATGGTCATGAGCAAAGGCTCATCATTCTTGAAAGTGAAGCCCTTGCCTGAAGCCTCCAATTCATCGGAAGACAGGCCCAGGTCTAGAAGAATTAAATCGACACCTTGAATGTTATGCCGGCCCAGAACCTCATCGAGATTGCGAAAGTTTTGACACTCAAGGATGACTTGTTTGGCTTTTCCAACCAATAATCCCCTCGCCCTTTCGATCGCGCTTGGATCTTGATCCAACCCAATGATTACCAAATCTCCTTTCAAGGCTTCTGCTATGGCCAAAGCGTGTCCACAGCCCCCCAGAGTGCCGTCTACATAATAAAATGGCTTATTGGGACCAACAGCTTCAATGCCGCTCGTCAATGAATCTACTACTTCATGTAAAAGAACTGGTTTATGAAGAGAGGTCGTCATGTTTATTAAATCTCTCTTAATATCACCTCAGCTGGCCTAATTACCCGAATCTTCACTGAATTTTCAAATTCCAATTTT
>CAIKAN010000024.1 GCA_903825415.1 uncultured bacterium | reverse complement strand
CGCGACCGCAGCTAGCCTCACCGACACCTCGCCTCGCGAGCGACTAATCGCTCCGCTCCGCTAACGCTCGCTCGACGAGGTGTCGGTTCGCCTAGCTTCGGTCGCGGCTGACGCAATTCATTTTAACATTTTTATCTGTTTTTTATCTTTAACTTTACCGTGAATAGCATGCCCACCGAATTGCTTCCTGAGTAATGCGACAATCTTATTCGAGAACTTACCCTGATTCTTGGGATCGACCGATTCCCTCCTCACATTCATGGAATCCTCTATAACCCTCACATCCACTCCGAATTCCTTTCCCGTATTAACCGTCCATTCGCCTTCACCGTTGGCATCTATTTTCCCAATGGTTCCTTTTATATCTTCATGGTCAAAGATATTCCTAGTCAAATCAATCAACCAACTTCTAACGACTGAACCCTGTTGATATACTCTCGTCACATTCGACAAGTCTAATCTAAACGGGCTGGCATTCAGAACCGCATAACCCTCTCCAATCGCTTCCATCATGCCGTATTCAATGCCATTATGTACCATTTTCGTGAAGTGACCAGCCCCCGCTACTCCTAGATATGCAAAATTATCTCCAGCCGAAAGCGCTTTGATAAATGGTTGAATGACTGGCCATTTCTCCTTAGGACCACCAACCATCAGAGCAAAGCCATTCTTCTCTCCCCAAACTCCTCCCGATGTCCCACAATCGAAAAAATGTATGCCTCTTTTCTTGAATTCCGCCGCACGCCTCATGCTCTCTTTATAGAATGAATTACCGCCATCTATCACGATGTCGCCCTTTCTCAAATGCGCGCCCAGTTGCTCCTTTCCAAGAATAAAATCATCTACAATGGCGTGAGGCAGCATTACCCAGAAGATGCGCTGTTCTTTTGACACTGGCTTGTTATTAGACTTACCAGATTTATTCGATTCTCCAGTCTTCAATCCTATAGCTTCTTCAATACTAATCGTCGCAAACACCCCCGCTTTTTTTATAGCCTTGACCGGCTCGATTGACCTATTCCAAGCCCTGACCTTGAATCCTTTCTTGTGAAGCCTTTTCGCTATCTGCGATCCCATGCGGCCTAGGCCGAAAATGATGATTGGTTGTTTTGTCATAGGGTAATTATAGTTGAAGGGAGGTTAATGTCCAATTAAATACCCTCTATAAGCCTAGTCTTTTTGCTTGACTTCGACTCAAATTCCTATATACTGATAGTACAAAGTGCCTTCGGGCTCCGAGAAACCCCGCTTAACAGCGGGGTTTCGATTTATGCTAAAAAGCTTATTAGTCCGATTTTGATTTCTCGTAAATTATCTGGAGAAATATCGTACATTTTCCGGTTCAATCTTTTTAGGCTTACAAGCTTCATCTGAGCTAGAATGACGGACACTTTTTCATTATTCGGGTCGGTGAAGTTGTAATAGAAATCGAGGCTTTTTTGCCTTGTGGAAAGCGGCACAGACCAAAACATTTGGTTATTAAACTTCTTGATAACAAGCATCGGTCTAGAAAACTTCTCGCCACTTCCATTCTGTTCAAAACCAATATTCTTGCCAACCGCGGACATCCATACCTCGCCGACCTGCGGAAAATACTCTGACTGGCACGGATCAGTTTCGATTTGCTTCTTTATTTCATTCCATTTGTCGAAATCATTTTTCATTGCCCATATTTTCTCACCTACGAAAACAATTTCAATATGTCGTGAAGATAAATAATATGTCGTCATATTTTAAAAGAGAAAACCCCGACAAGCGGGGCTTCCTCCGAACTCCAGCAAAGTGGAGCGAACGGTACGGAAGGACTTTGCAGAACTTCCTCGAATCCTGTCAAGGAGGATTAATGTGATTATTTTATATGATTTTAACACAAATAGTCAATTTGACAAGATTACATGATTTATGTATATTTGTTTTATCGGAATTATATTCTGGACCGTTAGTGAGCCTGTCTCGGGTTCATATCATCATGCTTGTAGTGTGAATGATCCAGTTGGTAGCGGGAACTCCAAAAGGAGAAAAATGAGAAAAATCGATCAACAGTACATTGTCAACCTGGTTCGCCAGGTATTAGCGAAGTATACTGTCAATCAAGCCATCGCTGCGGACAGTCTTGTAAGGAAGACCATCCCCGGAATCGATAGAAATCTTCCTCTCATGAAACCGTCTGATGTTCAAAAGGTGGTTTTTGGGGAATTGGAAAGGAAAAATCTCAATTCCGAGAATGTCAACCGCTTCTTCAAAACAGTCCTTGAAGAAATGGTTTCCGAGATGCGACCAGAGACGCTCGGTAAAATTTGCTCTTTCGGTCTTCGCTTGGGAGATGGTGATGAGTCAACATTTCGTAAGACGCGTTGCACTCAATACTTCTCACCTCTGATCCAAGACGACGGTAGAACGCTCCTGGAAAAACTTGCCGCAAGTGTCATAGCTGCTGCAATCTGGGATTATCTTGAGGTTTTACAGATTGCTAGGCATGACAACCTTCGATGGGAAGAGGCTGGCAATCAATACTACTCTTCGTTCCTTACAGAGAGTCGGACTCTGGATAATTCCTTTGTTTGCGCAGTCGTCGGTACTGGTCCGTAGACCGACAACACAACTTCACTAACAACGCCACGAAAGACTCGTGGCGTTTATTTTATAATTAAATTTACTTCCCCTCCTCCTTCCTCTTGGACCTTATCCTATCATTCTCCGTCAGGAATTGTTTTCTCAGCCTGATATTCTTTGGTGTGATCTCCAGGAATTCATCTTCAGACATCAATTCAAGGCCTCGTTCGATAGAGAGCTCGAGAGGCGGTACGAGCATGAGCGCTTCATCAGAACCGGAAGAGCGCATATTGGAGAGCTGTTTGCCTTTGGTGGGATTCACGGACATCTCTTCCCTATTGGAAGTATTGCCGATGACCATGCCTTCATAGACCTGAACGGCAGGACCGATATAGAGGACACCGCGTTCCTGAAGATTCCAGAGAGAGAAGCCGAGGGCCTTGCCTGTGGCCATGGAGATCATAGAGCCGGTCTCGCGCTTTTGGATAGCGCCAGCGTACGGACGGAAAGCGATGAATCGTGAAGCGATTATGCCTTCGCCCTTGGTATCGATGACGAATTGATTGCGATAGCCAAGGAGACCGCGAGTGGGACCTTCGAGGATCAGGCGGATAGTGTTCTCATGAGTGATGATATTGGTCATCTGGAAAGCGCGCTTGCCCAGCTTCTCGATGATCGCTCCCTGGAATTCCTGCGGCGTGTCGATGACAACCTCTTCAAAAGGCTCCATGGTCTGGCCATTCTCTTCACGGACTATGGCTTGAGGCTGAGAGACTTGTAGCTCATAGCCTTCACGGCGCATATTCTCGAGGAGGATAGCGATATGCAATTCGCCTCGACCGGAGACTTTGTGTATATCGCCAGCGCTGAATTCAACGCGAAGACCGACATTGACCTCCAATTCCTTTTCCAAACGCTCGCGGATCTGCCTTGAAGTCACGAATTTCCCTTCTTGACCGCCAAAAGGAGAGCTGTTCACCATGAAATTCAAGGTGATAGTAGGCTCGTCGACGGAAATTGCGGTTAAAGGTTCGACGGTATTATCATTAGTTACTGTGTCGCCAATGGTCACATCGGGCAATCCAGCTATTAGAACGATATCGCCAGCAAATGCTTGGTCTATCTCTTTGCGACGAACGCCTTCAAAGACGAAGATCTTTGATATCTGACCCGTCCTTGTCTCAGTATGAGGATTCTTTATGAATACCTTACTACCTGTTTTGATCGCCCCTTCATAGATACGACCGACCGCCAAACGGCCAAGAAAATTATCATAGTCAAGATTGAAAGCTTGCAACTTCAAAGGAACGCTCTCAGATTGGAGATCGGTGCTTGAAGCCACTGGCACTTTTTCCAAGATCAAATCTAGGAGAGGAGTAAGGTCCTTGAATTCATCTGTAAGCTTGCGCTTGGCTACGCCTTGACGGCCGATAGCATAGACTGCGGGAAAATCAGCCTGTTCATCGGTAGCGCCCAATTCCATGAATAGCTCCAGGACCTGCTCCTCGGCTCTAGCGGGATCGGCGGCAGCTTTGTCAATCTTATTCAAGACGACGATGGGCTTGAGACCCAATTCAAGGGACTTCTTCAGAACGAAACGAGTCTGCGGCATGGGGCCTTCCTGAGCATCGACGACGAGGATGACAGAATCGATGGAACGCAAAACGCGCTCGACCTCTGAACCGAAATCGGCGTGTCCTGGAGTGTCGACGATATTGATCTTTGTGCCTTTGTAGACGATGGCCGCATTCTTGGCATAGATGGTGATGCCGCGCTCTAGCTCGAGGGCATCTGAGTCCATGGTCTCGCCCTCGACCATAGCTCCTGTCTGACGCAAAAGAGCGTCGGTAAGAGTGGTCTTGCCGTGGTCGACGTGAGCGATGATGGCTATATTGCGGATGTCCATAAAATAATATGCCTCAGCGAGGCATGATTGCATCATAATACCATGAATATTATATTTTGCAAGGATGAAACCTATCCAAACTTCTTCCTATCCAATCTCGATTGTCTTATAATCGAATGAAATGTCCCTTGCGGTATTTCCTTCCTATTTGCTGGAATAATTACAACCACCGAAATATTGTCTACTTTCTTACAATACTTCACATGGCTCCCTTTTTGAGATACAAAATAATAGCCGCATTCCTCGAGTACTCGAATGATATGTTTTGAGGAATACAGCCTAGGCATAAGTTACCACGCTGTCTACTATACTCGGCCGAGAAATCTTCACTGCTTTGAATTTCGGAGCATTCTCCAGGTACAGTTCGATCGCCTCAACGAGATTCTTCAAGGCCTCTCTCCGTGTCTTTCCAAAGCTCGAAATGTCGAGGCTAAGAGCCCGAGAAACATAGTATTTCCCCTCCTTCCAAACTAGGCTTTTTAGTGAAATCTTTTTCATACGATGTTCGTATTATATTCCTTGAGTATGATCCGTCAAGCAAATTCTGATCGTTTATCCCTCAACATATATTTCGCTTTCTCCTTGAGAGAAAAATGTTCTATAGAGTACCTTAGCATCGTCCTCGGCATCTCCCTGTAATGCTTTTCCAAGAATAATATCTCCACATCCCTTCCGCAGCGCTTCCCACATTCACGGAGCATCCAACCAACGGCCTTATGGATCAAGTCATGTTCATCATTCAAAAGCATTTCCGCGATCTTAAAAACCTCCTTATAGTCACCGCTTCTAATGAAGGCAAAGATGCCTGTCTTAAAATGTGGGAACCAACGGCGGTTTTCCTTACCTCGAATATAACGGAATATAAGTTTAAAATTG
>CAIKAN010000023.1 GCA_903825415.1 uncultured bacterium | reverse complement strand
CTATACTGGCGTCTACTCTTTCAAAGAACTGCAGGCTCCCAAAGACACTGAGATTGACATTTGTCTCCATAGCATCTTTCGCCCGCGCCGGCATAGCGTCTATAATAGCTCTGATCTCCGAACCAAGCCACCTCTCTATGTCTGTCATCGAATACATCCAACCCTGAGGATTGTTAAGCGCCTTGACTTCGCAGAGCCTGTCGATCGCCTCTTTCGCCACACTCGCAGGCACAGAAATGAACTCATCGGACAATCTGATACTTTCCATCCTTTTCCCGATACCATAATTGATCTTTACTATTCCCAGATCGCTTAGCACTTTTACTTCATTAGCTATAACGTCGTTTGCGGTATCCTGTCTAACATCAAAGAGTCTCACCGGCTCAAAGCTCTCGGTACCGAATTTTTCATATATGACACGAAGACTATTTGCCGGCATAGTGATATTTTTCCCGCTCAACATAGAATCTTTTTTACTTGCAGCGGCATTATACAATCTAAGCCTGTCTGCTGCGGTAAGTGAAGCCTCGAGCACCCTGCTGATCCTTATCGACGATGCCTGATATTCCGAAAGCTGTCCCTGGTTCTTATCAAGCATAGCCAGCACAGCCTCTCGATAAGCCGCAGGAGTCGCATCTTTTGGAGTTATGACGTTTCCCCAGCCTGACCTGTCAGGGTTATACTGGATACCGTGTGCCTGTAAGAGGCCTTCGCGGTAAGGCGGTGCAAGTATTAAAGCTCCGCAACTCATGGCATCAGTCTCCGTGATACCAGCTGCCTCTGAATCTTCATCGGACGGATTGGCGTGTATATCGAGGACAGCGAAAAGCTTCTGCTGGTCGTCTATCATGAACTGTGAACGATATATGAATTTACCGTACTTCGGATCGGAAAACTCTTGCTCTATCCTGCCCTGCAGATCATGCAGATGACTTGCAAGCTTTGCGCTCTCCGAATTGACAACGCGGCCGTATATGACGACATTCACGCCATTCTTGACCATGGCCCTTATATTATCTTCAGTGAATATCGTATCGAGACCCACCTTCTCACTGACAAGCCTGCCGGAATACCCTATAGTCAGCTTATCCGGATCGAGTCTCACCTCGCTGCCGGTGCTTGAGAAGAATACCGTATCAGCTTTCGCCTGCCTCTTGGTCGCCAGCACTTCATCGGGAGCCGGATATTCGATCGCGGGATCATCGGGGGTCGCAAATCTATTCGGATACAGCGAAGCCATGATCTTCCTAAAGAATCTCGCCGAGAAACTCCTGTCGTCTCCATTAGCTATTGCATTCAATACCACATCTCGCCAATCATCCCAGTGTTTTACTATTTCGCCCTGCTGTTTCGCGACGCATAGAGCCACATCAGCCGCACGCAATCCGGCCGAGCTAGTATCTAAAAATTCTCCTCTTTGCCAGCCGAGCGTAGGCTTAGGCCTGTTATCTTCGTGCTGAAAATATTTTATTATCTCACCCTCAGAACACTTTAATTCTTTAGCTATCGTTTGAAGGGCGCTCATGTCGTAAAAACCTCTATTGAAAATAGTATGCGTTATGAACGATACGATCGAACCATGAAGCGGCGAATCCTGATTCATAGAATCAAGTTTTTTGATCAAAAATGCCGCAAACGCCAGCTGGCCGTCATTGAATTCTATGACAGGAGCTTTCCACTCTTCCGCCTTCGTCTTCTGATCTTCTGACGATACACGCCTCATCAGCTCGGTCGAGG
>CAIKAN010000022.1 GCA_903825415.1 uncultured bacterium | reverse complement strand
CATTATAACGTGGCACTGAGGGGCGATACGTTTAATCGCCTTTAGGGTTTGCATGCCGTCGATGCCCGGTATCCATATATCGAGGAAAACTATGTCGGGTGAATCACTCTGAACAGCGTGTAGGGCCTCCTGTCCATCATGAGCTTTCAGCACCTCATGACCCTCATCTCCCAGTATGGCGCCGAGAGAGGTCAGTATCTCCTCCTGGTCGTCCACTATCAGGACTCGAGCCTTTTCCATCATGTCTAGAACTCACCGTAAGTCATTCGCTGATCCGAGAAACTCTTGTTTCGGATGGTTATGACTATATCCGCTTGATGCAATATTATCAACCCGCATTCATCCCACGGTAAATTGGTTCTAATGATTTAGGGCGCATAAGCAAGAGTTTTTCGTCATTCGAAGATGATCCAAGACCAAGCGTACATTGCGAGAGAGCTGTCGCATTTCTTGGGCGACGCTGCGCGCACCTTTGAGCTTGATGATGCTGATGGCAAAGCGACGTAGTCGGGAGATGTTTTCCGGGCCATTGCCGGTACGTATACGACTGCGGTCTTCGTCATAGTTCCAGTCGATGATGTAATGACAGCTGTTTTCGATGCTCCAGTGCCCGCGGTTTGTGGCAAGGACGCGACGAGGATCGGCCTGTTCAGGCGTTCGGCTGGTGATGCCATAGGCGATTTCACGGGAGTGTTTACCGGTTTTTTTATCTATGGACTCTCGTTCGACGACAAAGGCTTGTCCGACGTAAGGAAAGTTCAGATAGGTGTTGAGTTCGGTCGTAGTCCAGATTTTGCGGGTTTCGATTCGGCCGTGATCAGGAGGGTCGTACTGGATGAAATCGGGATCCCGCCGGTCATCAAAATAGAGAGATATGTCTTGAAAAAGCCCGGGCTGGTTGTTCTTGACGGTAAAGTGGTAATCAGCTTTGCGGTCTCGGACCAAATATTCGGCGATCTTGCGCTGGGTCAACAGGGCATCCGCTGTAATTTCTTTGCCCTGAATATCGATGGAATCAAGCAGCGGGATGGCGGTTTTGATCTCGTTGGTGCGCTTGACCCTTTCATTGTCTACGGGCAAGGTACCCACTTTTTTTGGGTGTAGCAGGTTTTGGTCTGATGACCTATGGCGCTCATGATATGAGTCTGATAGCCTTCGTCGTTGATTGCATTGCACATAGTTTTTCCGTCAATGGCCAGACTTTCGTCCTGCCGACCATAGGCTTGGTTCCAACGCTGTAGTGCATGGTCGAGATGCACTGGATCGACGCTGATCAGTACATCACGGATGATGGACAAACTCGGTACAATGTAGCGATTGACTTGGTATCGGCAACGGAAACGGGCCCGGGCCTTTTGTCCAAGACTTTTGGCCCAATCCGAGATCGCCAGATAGCCGCGCATCCCACACAGGGTAGCGCCGGCGGCAATGGCTAATACAGTGGAGAGTCGATGGCGTCGTCCTTGGGCACGGCGCGGGTCAGGAATATCGGCAAAGAAGTCGGGCAACGATTTCATCTGTTGTGCATTGAGCATGATTCTTGGACCTCCTGTACGATAAGCCTGTTCGAGAATAGGCCGGGATAGCAGTGCTTGCGCATCAGAGGTTAGCGGTTTGACAAAAATCATTTTGGGTGAGTGTGCCGTTGCACTGTAGCCTTTTCCGTTCCTATGAAAGCCCTTGGTGTCGCCCACATATACCCAGTTTGCGGCTTTATAGATGGTTCCCCGGAAGCGTTGCGGATCCACAAAGGTCTCGATCAGCACAAGCGGATGACCAAAAACCACCTGCCAATCGACTGCTAGTCTCTTGTGGCACAACGAGAGAATGCGGGAGGCCAAATTCGGAAGATGCCATTCTGGTAGGATGAGAAAACGGCTGTTATTGGTAATCAGTTTTAACCGATCGTACTTGTGGCGAAAGTCCCATCCGATCCAGCGATCCCTGGCAGAACACTTCAATGCTGCTGCGGAAAAACTGATAAGAGCGACCCATTGATTACAAAGGGTCGCTACATACCAAAGAGTCTCGCTGATCTTAGGAAGAGCGCCGAGGTAATGATGCTCCTGCATAAGTCGCTGAAAACGTTTCTCTTCAAGCGCAAGCACGGGTCGAACGTTGATTGCCGACAGGTTCAACACTGCTACCCCCGGAACGAAGTCTCATAGGGGGGTATATATACTTCGTACGGAGGCATTTGTCCAGGTTTATGGTCAACTGCTTGATATTAATGCATGGAAAGGCCAGAACAAAATCACCCTGGCATTCATCCTTGGCGCGTATCAGTTGGCGACTAATCAAGGTTAAACTCTATTTAATGTTGGAATCGGATGACTTTGGCCGGCAGGGATTATCTAGTCGGTTATGATCGAGATCTCAGAGGGTATTCTTCGAACGTCATCTTT
>CAIKAN010000021.1 GCA_903825415.1 uncultured bacterium | reverse complement strand
GCGCCTTAACATATAGAGCGACCTTGAGATCGGATTTCAGTCCATATTCATTATGGAATTTCGCCTCTGCCATAGCCAAGGATTCGTCTTTCCAGGCAACAACGTCCACCTCATGTTCCACACATGAACCCATGACTCTCTGATCTGTCAGAGTCTCATATCTCCACTGATGAAATATCCTGGCTACAAATTTCTCGAAGGGAAAGCCGTCTGGTCCCAGATCAGCCATGGCTCGGCGTATAGAATATTTAATAGCGATATGATGCGAATGATTCTTGAGCAGAGAAAAAGCCCTGTGGTATATCTCCGCAGTCGTCATGCCGTCATGCATCTCTTTCTCTACCAATTCCACGACATCTTCTATCGCTTCAGCTGACGCTCCTACCCTTTTCAGGGAATTCTCCAGCTTCTCTTCTTCGAATAATTGTTTTGTTCCATCGGACTTTGTGACGGATAAAAGGTGATTCATGGGGTAAGTATAGCGCTATAATGCAAAATGTAAAAATCAAAATGCAAAATGACAATGTAATAATTGAAAATGAAATCACACCACAATGGATTTTCGACCTTTTGCATTAAAATTTTGCATTTTGATTTTTACATTTTGCATTAACTTATCACCCCCCCTCCCAAACACTCCTCCCCATCATAGATCACCAATGATTGCCCTTCTGTTAGAGTATCTTGTTTTTCCTTGAATTCGATGACGGCTTCATTATTCTCCGCCGACACTATCCTTAAACTCTGAAGAGGTTGCCTATAGCGGCTACGACCTTGTAATAGATAGTTGCCTTTTGAATCGGTAGCAGCCGGTCTGATCCCGCTCACCCAATTCACCGACTTCAATCGGACTGTCTTTCCGCCACCCGGCAATCTTTCGCCCGAGTCTTTTCCGGAGACTGTTATAGTATTCTTGACGATATCTTTCGATACAACGAAATATGCCGGATCATTAGGTGACTTTTCTTGAATGGAAAAGCCGTACCTTTGGCCTATGGTAAATAGTAGAGCTCCAGGATGCTTTCCAATGACCTTTCCATTTGAATCTATCACATCCCCTTCTTTCGTTTTAATATAATGCTTCAAAAATTCCTGTACATCTATCTTTCCTATAAAGCAAAGGCCTTGACTGTCCTTCTTTGAAGAGTTAGGCAGCTTGAATCTCCTGGCCAATTCACGGACCTTCGGCTTTATCATTCCGCCGACAGGAAAGAGGACATGCTTTAGATCTCTCTGATTCAAAGTCCAAAGAAAATATGACTGGTCTTTATTC
The DNA here is from genome assembly GCA_903825415.1 of uncultured bacterium. Taxonomy (GTDB): domain Bacteria; phylum Patescibacteriota; class Minisyncoccia; order Phycocordibacterales; family PALSA-1337; genus C7867-002. The sequence goes on along the minus strand of CAIKAN010000021.1, from coordinate 4,679 downwards.
AAATCAACGCCTGCCAGCATCTTGAAATGTGAATCGCCGGCCTTTTCATTCCTGGCATAATGCCCAGTCGCGATGAAATCCGCCCCATTCTTCTCCGCCCATCTCCAAAAAGCTCCAAACTTCACCTCCCTATTGCACATCACATCTGGATTGGGAGTGCGGCCGGCTTCATATTCAGAGAGCATATAGTCGATGACGCCTTGCTTGTATTCTTTGACCAGATCCAATGTGACAAAGGGTATATTCAAATGAGCTGCAACCCTCATGGCATCGCGCCTGTCTTCCTTCCAGGTGCATTCTATCCAATCAGGCTGCCAGACTTTGATGAAAACACCGGTCACATCATAGCCCTGTTCTTTTAGCAATGCCGCCGAAACAGCGCTATCCACGCCACCGGAAAGGCCGACAAAAGCTCTTTTTATTGGTTCTAAATGCCCTTTTTTCTTCATACCGACACTATACACCAAAAGACATCTTCAAAAAACCATAGGATATAATTGGATTTCAGTCTTTCTTTTCAAGAAAACTTCTAGCTAATTCTTCTACCCTTGCTCTTAATCCGTATGTACGAGTATACCCTTTAAACAATCTCATTCTATCTGCAAATTCCAAAAAGACACTGAATTTTAAACCTTCTGTTTGAGTAGCCTTTGTTAGAGTATCCTTTAATTCTTGCAACTTTTTTGATACTGTAACAAATTCCCATTCATCCTCATCATTCTGTCTCCTAACATCAGGACAAAATTCTGGATCTTCTTCTGTGATAGCACTCACCACATCCGCAAGACTGTCGAAGTCCATAGCTTCACCGATCATCTTTGTGCGCCTAGCTATAGCCGCCTCTGAAGTTTCAGTTTTACTGTCTATAGGATTTGGTTCTGATTCATTCATAGTATTTATATTACAATAATAGCTGAATTATAGCTTGAAAGATTGAACGAGGCTACAGATCATACCTCATTTCACATACCTTTCCTTATTCGCCAGATGCTCCTCGTATGTCTTTGCATAATGCATATTCCCCTTTGGATCGGAGAGATAATACCAATAATCAGTACTCGTCGGATTCAATGTATCAGTTATAGCATCGATACCAGGATTACCTATAGCTGTCGGAGGCAAACCGGTATGTTTGTACAGATTGTAGGGCGAATCGATAGCCAAGTCATCTACTGTGAGATGCGCTGAATCCTTACCCAGCAGATAATAGAACGGCGGGTCTACTTGCAACGGATATTTAGAATCTATCCTCTTCCAGAGGATACCGGCAATGATCTTGCGGTCATCGCTCGAAGTCGCTTCTTTTTCAACGATAGATGCCATCTTGATGATATCTTCCCTAGACCTGCCAGATAGAGAAATGGTCTGCTCCAATGGCGCAATCCTTTTCTGGAAATTCGAGGTCATATCGCTTATAGCTAAGTCCGGGGTCGTATTCCTGACGAAATAATATGTATCAGGAAATAGATAGCCCTCATTCGTCTTTGCCAAAGAAAGGAACGCTTTCACATCGAATCCGGGCATATTCTTGGCGAATGTCTTTGCGATATCGAATGAAGCAGCTCCTTCTGGGATCATCACCTTGATCTTGGGAAGGTCGTATATGCCATTCACGGTCCTGTATGCGACTCTCAAAGCTGATTCCGGAGCATCAAAAAGGTAATCTCCAGCCTGAACGCTATGCCCATCGCGCAGGAGTACGCTATACGCCTTGTATAATAATGCCGAACGAATGATATGTTCACTCACCAGTTGATCAGCGATGCTTGAAAGGCCAGATCCCGCTTTGATCGTGATTATATCGTTCAGAGGAAAATCCTTTGGCGGAAGAGATTCCCAGATGATGAAGGTCGAGACGATCAGACATATGCACACAAAAAAGACGACGATCGAAAGGATATTTTTCCTTATCGCATTTAAAAAGCCCACTCTCTCAAATTGTGCATCCGATAAATCTGAACTCATATCTGAATCGATGATATCGATCTTTTTAATATTATCCTTTGTATTTTTGATATTTGATCTTTCATTTTTGAAATATTGGTCACTAAATTCATTGGTAAAAAATGTCACTAAACCGGCAAATTCGACGGGGCCTCTGCCTTCTTGGACGGCACTCTTTCCAGGCTCGGTGTCGCCGCGGTAGAGCCTGGGAAATGATAGATAGTCGCCAGTTCCTCGGTATTCATAACCATTGGCTTCTCTTGGAAAGGCGGATAGAAATATGAACGGCGCTTATATGCAGCGAGCGCCAATCTGCATCTACGATTCGTCCTGAAATTCTTGTAATCTTGCCACGGATAATCGAACCTGGTGCCGTCGCCCGGTTTGAAGCCGTTGAGGTTCTCCGTATTAAAATGCTTCATTCCAGAGATTATGCCCCCGACTCCGAAAGGCGTATCATATGATTCTTTTGAAGAGATATAGATGGCTCTTACCCCGACATCAAAAGGCAGTTTGGACATGCCACGCTCTATAGCTTCGACGATATCCTGTTCGCCTTTTGATATGGAGGGCAACTTGGTGAATCCGGTCTTTTCGTCTTTCATACCCGCGACTTTAGTCTTGGCATCGCGCATCAATATCTTATCGACCTCTTTCGTGGCGTCGTCATGCCAGCGATCGTGGAGCTTGAAGATATGACCAGGCTTTTTCTGATCATCCTTATGCGCCCTGATCAGGAATTGGAACCATAGCTGCTGATTAGCCTTGACATTTCCCAGAAATTCGATGAGAGGCACCAACGGGTCGACTTTGAATTCTTCTTTGGGATCCTTGTCTAGCCCATAATCGATATAGGTCTTGATCGGATATGGGTCAGGCTTGGTGAACTTGAATAGCGTTCCGAACATCTTCATCGTATCTGGATCAAAATGCACGCTGCGAGAATAGTCTTCCCTCTCAGTCACTTCTATTCCTGGAAATTGGGCATATAGCGCCACCATGACCCCAGTCTTACGCCTATCTTCAGTCCAGATCAAAAATTTGACTTGCCCTTCGATGGAGATGATCTCTAATGAATACCACGGCCTCGTCTCCCCCTTCCAATACTGGAGGAATTTGCTACCATCGGAAGTATTATGCAGGGCATGGAGAACAGATTCCATGGCCAAGGGGGATTTGAATGTGTCCTTGGGGAGTTTGAGCTCCAAGACACAATACTTCAGAGAGCTGAAAAACTTGGCCCTGACATATTGAAGCCAGACATCCCAGAAGAGGATGGCAAGAGTAAATGCCAAAAAAATCGGCGCTAAGGCGATCAATATGCTCCAGATATGAGGGAGCGCAGCTGTTTGGAATAGATCCATCATCTGGGAGAAGAACTGTGAGGCGCTCATGGCTATCATTGTACCACGAGGATAAGTCAAAATTCAAAAGCAAGAACCCCGCTCTTGAGCGGGGTTCTTGCTTTTGAAGCATTCAATAGTTAAACGATCGCTACCGGAGTATATTTTCCTTCCTTATCTTTCTTGAAATATTTCGGATTCTGCAGATTGACGATGATCGTATTCTCCTTGACATATCTCTCTTTCATGACCTTGGAGATGATATCCTCCTTGGTCATAGGTCCGCTCTTATCGAGGACGGCCTTGATGACATCGCGCACGACTCCCGGAGTATAGCCCCATTCAGCGAGAGCGTAGAGGCCGCGACCGACGAGCACAAAGCGCTTGTCCTTGATCAATTCATTGTGAGTGGTAGCGACGTGAGCCTTCTTGTTGAAAACCGTAGCGATCTGCTTGGCGACATCGCGGAAATGTATCGGCGAGCCATGCTTCCTGATGACAAGAAACGCGTAATCACGAACGCCCTTGGTCTTGATATTCGATGATTCAGAGACGCCCCAATCGCCCAGAACATTCTTGCCGATATTCTTAGAGATCGAGAGCCAGCGCTTGATGACCTCCTGATTCTTGTATCTCTCAGAGACGTCTTCCATGTGCTGGAGGAATTTGCCTACCATCTCAGATTCTGGGAGCAGATCATCCGTGCTCAAGCTCGAGTACAGCTTTTTCAGAGCCGACTCGACTTTCTTGGCCAGATCTTCATTGACATGCCAGCGATGGCGGAAATCATCGTCTTCTTTCAGCCTCTTGAAAGGCTCACCGATCACAAGGAGAAAATGTATGTGATTCTGAAGGCTCTTGTCTTTGGATGTATGGCCCAAGAAATCATCCTCGACGACTATGCCTCCCAGAGAATGGAGGAGCTCTTCGATCTCGGTGAAAACGGCTTTCTCTTTGGAATACTCATTGGACTTCCTGACATGCGCGATCGCATAGTTCTCGATCTGTCGTACGCGCTCGCGAGTGATCCCATATTTCTTACCGATGGAATCAAGGGTCATGCGCTTGGTGTCCTTGCCGAGACCATAGCGGAAGATGATCACATCTCGGGCACGATCAGGTAACGAAGAGATCAGACGCTTAACAACTTGCTTTGGCTTGAATGAAATTGTTTGAGTGGCCATATGTTTGCTTTAATAATGACTATGTTGCGTTGTAATACCTTATTTCTATCACCTATGGGTTTATAAGTCAAGCGCGGACAACCGGAACGGTGGCGGGTATCATTTCTCAAGCTCGAGGACGAGGCATTTCCTGGCACGACCGGCATTTTCCAAAGACAAAGGCCGTGCATGTCCGAGAGGCCTTTGGCTTTGTGAAAATGCGGAGTGC
>CAIKAN010000020.1 GCA_903825415.1 uncultured bacterium | reverse complement strand
CCTCCCGAAAACCTTACGCTTCCACCTTTCCGAATAGCCACGCTCCTACAGATACAAATAGAATCGTAATAGCCGCGATCACCAGAGCGTCCACGCCTATGCCATATTGGGTGACACCCGAGAATGCAGCGCGCAATCCATCAACGCCATATGACAAAGGATTGAATACCGCTATCCATTGTATGACGCCTGGAGCTGTACTCAAGGGAAAAAGCGCACCAGAAAGGAAGAAGAGAGGCATGTTCACAAGATTAACAATCAGACCGAAGCCTTGCATATCTTCCATGGAAGAAGCGATAGCTGTACCAAAAGCTGTGAAGACTATAGCGATACCAAACATGAAGAACAGTCCCCATAGGACTGCACCGATATCAGGCCTGAAACCGATGACGATCGTGATCAATAGAACCACTATGCCTTGAATGGTTGCCGTAGTCGCACCGCCCAAAGTCCTGCCGAACATGATCGATAGCCTGGAAACGGGCGCCACCATAGTCTCCTTGAGAAAGCCGAACTGGCGATCCCAGATAAGCTCGATGCCTGAGAAGACAGCTGTGAACATCACGCTCATGGCGATGATGCCTGGCGAAAGGAATTGGATATAGTTGCCTCCTCCAGCCTTGGCGAAGACAGGCCCGAAGCCGAAGCCCAGAGCGACCAAGAATATTATCGGCTGGCCCAAAGATCCGATGAGGCGCGACTTCGAACGGAAGTAGCGCTTGATCTGGCGCAGCCATAATATGTAGATTGCATAAAAGGTGTTAGGTTTCATTGGTATGTTTTAATCTCTTTACAATGTCAAAATCCAAATGTCAAATCAAATCCAAATGATTAAATATCAAATGAATGCAGGATAATTTGAACTTTGGATTTTGGATTTGATTTGACATTTGGATTTTGGATTTTGAAATTTACTTGCTTTTTCCTCTCCACATCTGTCTCATCTGCCTCAGACCATCTATCGCCCCCGCCTCCTGCTCCCTGATCTCATGCCCTGTGAGCTTGATGAAGGCTTGTTCAAGCGTGGAAGCGCCAGCCTTGGCTTTGACGGCCTCGACGGTATCATTCGCAACTATCTTGCCATGATCGATGATAGCGACCTGCTGCGCCGTATGCTCGGCCTCTTCCATATAATGCGTAGTGAAGAAGACAGTCAGACCGCGCTCTTCGTTGAGCCTCTTTATGTATTGCCAGATATAGTTCCTAGTCTGCGGATCAAGACCTGTAGTCGGCTCGTCAAGAAATAGTATAGCCGGCGTATGAAGCAAACCGCGAGCGATCTCTAATCTCCTCTTCATTCCGCCAGAGAAAGTCTTCACATAGCTGTCTTTGCGATCCCAGAGCTCCACGAATTTCATCAGATCCTCTATCTTCTGCGGAGTCTCTGCCCTCGGTACGCCATAAAGACCAGCATGAAAAAACATATTCTCATAAGCCGTCAGCTCATCGTCGAGGGAGGGATCTTGGAAGACGATGCCGAATGATTGGCGCACCTGATGCGAATGTTTGACGGGATCAAGCCCATTCAACAGTATGGTCCCGGAAGTCGGATGCAGGAGGGTCGTGAGCATCTTGATAGTCGTGGTCTTCCCTGCTCCGTTCGGCCCAAGGAAAGCGAAGATCGAGCCGGCGGGTACTTCAAAGGAAATATCGTCGACAGCCGTGAGACTGCCGAATCTCTTTGTCAGATTCTTTACGGAGATATGAGAAGTGGCCATAAATTTAGTAGTGATATCAATACTATCATTTCCACGAATTTGGTGCGAGAAATGGATGGATACCCTATTCCTTCTTCGTATCCTTGATCAAAGCTCCATGTATCTCTTCCGTAAGCTCATTGTTTATCTTGATGAGCTTATGCACTTCATCCTGGATCTCGAGCAATGCCTCTGCATCCTTGTAGGTCTGGAGGGCCTGCTTATCCGAAGCGCTCGCTGCCACCTTCTGCCCCACCATGATCACGGACAAGAGCACGAGTTGCAAGAATGTCTGTGCCAGCCATGAGATGAAAGTCGCTGTGCCGCCTTGAATAGCAGCCGGCAAACTGATGAAAGCTAGAATTGCGAACAGGTAAGCGCACCACATGGTGCTGACTGTATTCGTGACCCGTAATGCAAGCCATCCATTGAAGCCGGTATGCTCATACTCAGTCAGATGAGGACCTGCCTTTTTCCTGTCTTCGAGACGCGGATGAGAAGTATGTGTGTTTGTCATGAGGTATATGATACAGGGAAAAGGACAGGGGTTCAATGCTCTCTTTGTCATCCATTGCATTAAGCCACTATTCATGTTACCGTTGTCTCATGACTCACCGTCATACACAAATCGATACGAAGAATTGCTGTGGATATATGACTATCCTCGCGGTTTCTGCCGTGCGCACAGATGCGCGCTTTTCTTCAATCGAGACTTGTTGACCAGGTGATTTATTCTCCAACCTTTTCACTGACAGATCCCGACTGAATGAAAGTCGGATTTTTTCGCTTTTCTTTCAGTCTTCGGATATGCATCCGGAGAAACAGTTCCTTATAGACCAAAGATCATATGAAAAAACAAAAGGTTGCAGCAAAAGATGAAGCCGTCATCATTTTCCTTCGAGGAAAAAAGACTATTCTCCGTCCTCCCCAGGACTCGGATGTCCTCTTGTTCCAGAGATGGGTCAATGACCCGGAAGTCAGACAATTCATTCAACGGTATATCCCCGCTTCCGAGAAAGAAGAGCGAGAATGGATCGAGAAAATGGGGAAAGGATCAAATACCGATATTGTTCTCGTTATAGTAGCTCAAGGCCGCCCTATCGGCACTATGGGCATTCACGGCATCAGCTGGAAGGATCGCACCGCGACTACTGGAGCCTTGATCGGCGAGAAAGGATATTGGGGCAAAGGCTTTGGCACTGATGCCAAGATGGCGCTACTCGATTATGCCTTCAATACCCTCAATCTCCGCAAGATCCTGTCTCATGTCTATGCCTTCAATAAGCGGAGCTTGGCTTACAGCCTGCATTGCGGATACCGCATCGAGGGGCGCCTAGTCCGCCAACGTTTCGTCAACGGACGCTACTGGGATGAGATCATTCTCGGCTTATTCAAGAGCCAGTGGCTTCCCTACTGGGAAAAATACCAGTCCGAATAATATGGTCAGTACGGCTCGCTCACGCACGACGGCAGGAAATTCCTGCCGTTTTTTATTGACAACGATCACTGTTTAAAAAGATAAGCTAAAAGCTGCAATCTTTACGACAACATCTTCACTATGAATACGACAAGCGCTATCACTAACAGAGCATGAACCAAGTTGCCGCCAATATGGAAGCTGAAACCCAAAAGCCACAAGATGACTAGAACCGCAATGATTGTCCACATATTTGTTGTTTACATTAAACAGGCGTAATACGACTATTACTTACGCCGGATCGAATAAAAGCTTGAGCTTCGCCGTTCCCCTATGCACTTGAACAGCGATAGTGTTCTTCGATTGTCCGCTGATGAGAGATATTTCCTCTAGAGAGAGGTCTCTCACGAATCGCATATGCATGACTTTTTGATATTTTTCGGGAAGACGGGGGATTAGCAAAAGCAGCGCCTTGGCGCTCATGGAGCTGAAGATATTCGTATTCTCGCTATCGCTTGGCTCGAATCCCTTCTCCAGGAGATCATCGAGCGATGAGGTCTGATGCTTCTGTTTTCTATATTCATCGACGATGAGATTATTCAGTATATGATACAAGAAAGCTTTCATCGTTTCGATCTTCCCCCCCTTAACTAGAAATTTCCAAGTCTTTAAGAAAGTATCTTGAACCATATCCTCTCCCATCTCATGATTATGGATCTTGAAATAGGCATAAGAATTCAGCTTCTTGCCGTAATCTCCATGAGCGGCAGATAGTATCTCTTGCTGTAGGGTCTCTTCTTGAGGAGTCATCATACATTATAAGCCGTTCATGACGGCTTCAAATTACAAAGCCATTACAAAGGCTTTGTAATAATAGGATCACAATGGTTTCATCCAAACGACTATAAGGATGGCCGTTCACAAAAGCGACTGAATATATGAGGAATACCCTGAAATCAGAGTATACCACAAATGAGGCTTAATAGCTTGTGATTAGCAATTCGACGGCTCATCCGCAACGCACTTCTCACAATCGCAATGCATCGTCTCATCGTTCGATAGTTGTGTATGACAGACCAAACTGGAATGAGATTCCATGGTCTGTTTTTGGTTAATCGGTTGGATATTGTTCATAATCAATCATGCCGTCATAGAGGGAAGAATATTACAAGGACATTACATCGATCTGTGATTTCGATGCGGGGCTAGACGATCGAATAGACGAAGAGATGCGCCGAATGAGAAAGTCCTGATGAGGTTTGCAATAATCCATCCATTCATACGGCACATGAGTATATGGATACAAAAACAAAAGATAGTGGATCGATTATTAATAGCCTCAAAACAGATTTCGATGCGCGTTTGTGGGAGAAGAGCTGGACATATATCCGGACGGTAGTCGATGTCGTCCGTGAGCCGATATTGATACTCGATAAGGATCTCCGCGTCATGGCCGCCAATGGGCCTTTCTACCGAGCCTTTCAAGTTGAACACAGGGATACGGAAGGAAAGATAGTCTATGAGCTAGGAAACGGGCAGTGGGATATCCCGGCCTTGAAGAAGCTGTTGGAAGATATCCTGCCGAAGAATACCTTCTTCAATGGCTTCGAAGTGGCCCATGAATTCCCTATCATCGGAAAGAAAGTGATGATCTTGAATGCCCGCAGGATATATTCCAAATCCGCGAGCGACGATATCGCTCTGGAGCAGTTCCCGCCTATCATCCTCCTTGCCATGGAAGACGTCACGGAGATGATGATGATCGCCGAGAAGCTCGCCAAACATACGAATAATCTTGAGGAAAGACTGGCCCAGAAGACGCAGAAGCTCGAGCTGCTCATCGGCCAATTGGAAAAAGAGATAGTGACTCTAAAAGAAAAGATCTAACCATATAGTTAAAGCGCCTTCGTAAACAAAAAAGGCGCCTTTGCATGGGCACCTCGCGCACTATCACAAACGACGGCGATCATCTGTGATCAAGGACGATCTTACACCTGTACCTCACTGAGATCAGGCTCATAGAATTCAGTCTGACAGATCAGAGGCTCGATCCCGATCTTTGTCTTGGTGAGCAACTTCCATGTTTCGTAGACCGGGATGCCTGTTTTACGAGTCACATTCATCTCCGTATGAGGCTGAGCGCATCTCGCACCAGCCTCAAAGTATTCATACAAGCCTACGACAGGCACAGAGAGGAGCTCATGCCCATTCGAGAACATCCCACCGATGAGAGGGTACCTGTCCGACATGGTGCAAAGCGTCTTAGTGAAATAGTTGATCACAGCTTCCACAAAGATGATGTTGCCAGCTAGCACCTCATGCAAAGCTTCGCAGAGTCCGTCGAACTTATCGGCCACGGAGACCAGCTGGGCCTCCTTGCAATCCTTACGGATCGCATGAAGCAGAAGCTCAAGGTATCTGTACTCGCCCACAGTCCTTGGATATGACCTTGCCATCTCTTCAGCTGCCTGGATCTCCCTGTTCTCAAGCTCCGAAAGCTGTTCTTCACCCATCTGAAGCTTGAGCTGCAACGGAATATCTCCGATCGGCTGCAGCTCATAATCGTCATGATGCCTGGCGATCAGTCTCGCCTTTCGAGCATCGAATCCAGGATAAAGCTTTTCTGCCAAAGCAATGAAGCTCTCAAGCAATAGCTCTACCCTTCTCGAGTGGATCGAGAGATCTGTTCGGTAGAACATCACAGGAAATTTCCCGTAACGCTTCACCCCTCTCAGATCCCGTTCTCTGTCTTTCCAATGGAAACGTTTACGGTTCATCTTTTCCCCTTTCTTTCAATTTTGCTTTTCTGATTGAATACTATGGCTAGTCGCAAGTTTTGTCTAGGCAGTTACAGCCTAGAAGCTTTCATGCTCAAGCCTACAAAAAATCAACCCATATTCATAACCTAAATCACCACCCTATCTTCAGCTTCTTCAGATACCTTTCCTGCCTGAAATTCTTCACATAAGGGAAAAGCAGCACTAAGAGGATAGCGGCTATCACATTGAATGAAGCCGCCAAAATGAAGACCACATTGAACCCGTACTCAGAAGCGATATACCCGCCGAGGATGCCGCCTATAGCTGCAGAGATCGTCAGACCGCCGATGCTGAATAGGCTCCATTCGAAGCCTTGGCTGTCTTTGTCGATATGATGAGAGAAGATCGCATAGTAAGCAGCCATGGTGCAAGCATCGGCGATGCCGGTGAAGATCTGCAGTACATAGAAATCGAAGACGGTATTGATGAACATGAAACCGACGCTATAGAAGATGGCCATGATTATGCCTATCATCAAGACCTTGAAATCATCTGTCTCCCCTTTTGAGGAATCGAGCTTGCGAGCGATAGGCAGCTGGAATATCGATTTGATGATCGCATATATAGCTACGGAGAATCCGAGCACGGTGACAGTAGCACCGACTATATGTTGAGTGATGTATATGGCGATTATGGGGATATATAGTCCGGCGGCGACATTGAAAATAAAAATGAAGATTAAAAGGACTCGAATGGCCATATTGACGATCGGTGGATTGATTATGGCCGGTGCATTATCTTCTGGCATGGAAAGATTATAGCAGTTAAGCGTAAAATTGTAACATGTTATACTGTCGCCATGCCGACAATTCTCCACTTGAATGTAGAGAGAAATAGACATCTGGACAATGTCACTGCTCTGATTAAGGAAAAATCTCCTGATATTGTCTGTCTTCAAGAAGCGATGGCGGATGATATCAAGCTGATCAGTGATCGATCAGGTTATAGCTTCGCCTTTTCTCCTTTGGTGACCCTAAGGGTAGCAGGCTCGATCAAGCAGCTAGGCCAGGTCATACTATCGAGATATCCGATCCTTGAAACACAGAGACATTTCTATAATGATCAAGCATCGGAATACACCACCATACGCACATTCGATGAGCTTGATCTGACGGACGGAACGAGGCCAAAAGATAGATTCGATTACGGATATAGCTTGCTCACATGCCGTCTCGATACGGACAAGGGAGCGATCCTGACAGTCGCCACTACCCACTTCCCCGTGACCGATCATTTCATGCCCGGACTGGGAGATCATATGATACGGACAATTAAGAGCGTGGATGACGTTGAGCGATCCACAATATTTATGGACAGACTGATCTCTATCATCCGTCGGCAAGAAAAGCCTTTTGTATTCACGGCTGATCTCAATAATCCCCGTGGAGAATCTATATACGACCGATTGGCCCATGAATTGACCGACCATGTCCCTCTTGAGATCAAGTCGAGTATTGATCCCGATCTTCATCGCGCCAAGAAACTCAGCTTATTGGTCGATACGATAATGACAAGCGAGGACGTATCTGTCAGCTCGTTCGAAGTCATAACCGGCGTCAGCGACCATAAGGCGTATCTTGCAACATTCAATACATAACCGATGATAATCATTTTCTCGCGATAAAGTCATAGATATGCCAATGTTTAGTCCTGCCCTTCTCCGTCTCTTCTTCTTTGAAAAGAATGATCTCCATATCGCTTAGATATTTTCTTGCCTGATCGGCAGTCGTATATGTCCTATGTGCCTGGAGGTTTTTTGACCATTGATCACAACTGTCATACATCTGGCCACAGAATATCCCGCCCTTCTTTAATGATGACTTGATATTCGTGATCACGTGATCGAAATACACAGGATCGCAATAAGACAAAGAATGCATAGCTGATGCCAGATCATACTCTTCAACAGGAAATGAATAATCTTCGAATGAAGTCATAAAATAGTGCAATCGCGGGTTCTTTATTTCGCCAGCCTCTTTCTCCAATAAAGGGCTTTTATCGATCACTGTCACATCGAATCCTTTCTGCAGGAGAAGCCTGGAATCTTTCAAAGCCCCGCCACCGATATCGATCGCTTTTCCAATGTCTTTGGCATGCGAAAGAGCCTCCACGAGCAGATCGTTTGGGGGTTGCGATCGAGTCATTTCGTACCATTCTGTCCAGTCTATTGGGTCAGGCATAATCATTAATTAGCATAGCATAATTCTGTGGCTTTACGGCCCAGTAGGTCAAGGCGCTCATTGAGGAGTCGAGTCTTACAGATTCGACATAAACAAACGCACAATATTCTACTTGCAATCGAACAATTATCTGCTATAATATACCTATCACTATGAAAAAGACCCTTATGTAGATTCGTCTACATTGGGGGCTTTTTCTTTTATAGCTTGTCCGAAAACTTGTGGTACTGCTCATTGAGAAATGTGATTTCTATGTTTTTATTCCTCAACAAGAATGAGCATTTCTTTCTGTCTGGCGCTAATATACCTGTGATCGACTTATTTTCTTTAAGGAATTCCACTAAGCAACCAAAATCACCGTCACCTGTGACCAGGATGCAAGAATCAAACGATCCAGTGTAATAGTCTGAAACCGCCTTTAGGACAAGCTCTGCATCGCAATTTCCTTTTATCTTTTCACCAACTGACACTGTCTGTTTGAATACCAAGACATAACCACAACTTTGGAGGTATTCATAGAATTTCACCCTGTCTGGTACAAGACCAATGAATAAATAGATTGTTGTAGGATTATATTTCTGACGGATCCAACCTCTGAATTTCTTATAGTCAACGTTAAAACCAAGCTCTTTGGCGCTCCGATAAAGATTATTTCCATCAATATAGATATTGATCTTTCTCATGCCGCCATTTTATCACAATTCATGGCGACCCACATTATACGGGATTGGAAACAGATAGTCGGAGAAGTAATGCTTTTTCATTCATTTAAGCCCAGCTATGTTTGATTTTGGTCATTTCGTAGCTAACTAGGAAAGAATAATGATATCTTCTTTTTCACCGACATCGTGGGATTTTTCAGCCTTCTTTTTTGCCTCTAGCACAATCGGTTTGACTTTATCTACATCTAGAGAAGCTTTGTAATCAGAGAATACAATTGATGCAAGTGCGTATGTTGCTCCGCTTCCGATAGATGAGTATCCGTCAGTAACAAGGTTAGGAACAAAGCGTGGATTGATTCCGGAGATATATATTCTATATATACCATCACTTTCTTTTCCGCAGACTATAAAGGCAGTATTTGAATTTAGATTATGATTTGCTAAGGCAAAATT
>CAIKAN010000019.1 GCA_903825415.1 uncultured bacterium | reverse complement strand
TCTCTGGCTCTTTTGGATCATTATAGACAGCATTTGAAGTAAATATAGTCAGAATAAGATCAGGATCACGTCTTACCCATGCTTCTCCGTAGATATTTAATAGCTTTGACGCTTCTTCTCGATTCATGACTATAATATATCATTAAATGAGACTTTTGGGACTTTTCCCGGAAATATTTTCTATTTCTTCATATTTCATTACTGTATATCTAGTTGGCTAGCTTTTCTTCATTCAAGCAATATATAATGGACAGATGAAATCAACTACCTATCCGCTGTTGCCACTTTATATCATATCAAGCCTTATCATTATCGCCATCATCATAGGCTCTATCTATTCATACAATAGGTCGAATTCCCTATCCATGCGCATAGACGCTTTGTCTTCTGATATCATAACCCTCACTAGGAGCCTCTCTTCCACTACAGCTGCTCTTCAAGCTACCATCAGTCAGGCCACATCCTCTCTTTCATTGGCTTTGAATGCCCAACAACAGAATGTCGGAGCTATACAGCAACAGCTAGGCGGTTTCCAGAGCCAAGTCGGCTCTCTATCCGGCAGCTTGAATACTCTGCAGAAATTAGCGCAAACAGACCCGGAATTGCTCAAGAAATATTCCAAGGTCTATTTCCTGAATGAGAATTACATTCCTGCTCACCTTTCAGAGATACCGCTTACCTATCAATACAGCGACTTGAAGCAATTGCTCATTTACACCAATGTCTTGCCGCGCCTCGAATCCATGATCGATGCTGCCTCATCTTCCGGAGTTAAGCTTTACGCGTATTCTGCTTATCGCTCATTCGACGACCAGAAAGCCCTGAAGAACGACTACAGGATCGTCTATGGAGCGGGTACAGCTAACTCATTCTCAGCCGATCAGGGTTATTCCGAGCATCAGCTAGGCACGGCTGTAGACATGATCACTCCAGGGCTTGGCGGAGTCGTTGACGGCTTCGATAGGACCAACGCCTATCAATGGATGCTCTCGAATGCATACAGATACGGTTTTATTCTTTCATATCCCAAGAATAACGGCTATTTTACCTATGAACCGTGGCATTGGCGATTCGTAGGAGTGAAGCTGGCCACAGAGCTGCATAATCAAGGCAAGAATTTTTACGATCTCGACCAGAGAGTAATAGACGGGTATCTGGTGAATATATTCGACTAAGTCCTATGGACAAGCTGACCCGGCCGCAGCAGGGGCTGTAGTATTATTTGGGGCAAAAGCATCGGGAACATGGTTCGATGATTCGCAAAAATATTTTGTATTATTCTTGCTCGGCAATGAACCGTAGAGGAGATAGGCACTGACAGGATTTCCTGCGGTTTGTATCGTAACCGCTCCGCCATTCGAAGCAACGTCCGCGATCAAAGAGTTGATGATCGTGCTGCTGCCAGTAGTCTGCCAATTATTCGGAGTAGCAATGGCGCCATTCAGATCTTTTGAGTAGTCTGAACCTCTATTCGACTCGAGAGTTAGCTTCATCTGTCTGATATCAGATGTAATGCGCGCATCATTCCCCCTTTTCTTGGCAGATGACATAGCCACGAGCACAACGGAGGCCAATACGCCGATGATGGCGATGACCACAAGTAGCTCGAGCAGAGTGAAGCCTCGATACACATGAGGCGTCAATGTCAGATAACTATTTGATTTTTGAATCATATTGTTCATACCTTAATCCTGATAATGCAGAAGAATGGCGGCTGAATGTAAACATCCGCGCCATCGCCATTGGGAAGATATTAACAAGAAGAATTCCGGCCGCGCCCTCCGCGCTCATTCATGAATTGATTTAACCGGTAAGAAGTCATTATGGCTTCTATTCTACTATTTCGACTTAGTACGGTCAATCGTATAGTTATGCCCAATACAAAAAATGGCGGTGGCCGGAAGACTCTTTCCAGCCACCGCTCGAGTCAAGGTTAGATCGGCATCAAAGCGATGGCGCCATCTCTTATCCTGCGCAGTTCCAGCTCATTTCGTTCTGACAGACGGAGCCGCCGAGAAAGTAAGTCGCTACGCGCCAACTCACATAGAGTAATGAGTCTTACTATTCTATTCTCTCGATCTGATTATTCTTATCATACCTCTCCATGACCACCGGACGTAGCGGTACATGCCCGAACTGGTCGAATCTGATAGTACCTGAATACCCTTCATAAGCCGGCATGTGTTCCATGTAGTAGATGATATCGCTTGAGGTTTTAGCCCCGCCCTTTATGGCTTGTATTGCGATGCTCGTCATATCATAAGCCGCGGCACCGCTCGGCGCTTCCGGTTTGATGCCGAAGCGCGCTTCATATTTGGCTTGAAATTCTTGATCGCGAGGCGATGGCAACTGCTGCGCGAATATCTGGTCATGCAACAAAGAATGATATCTGTCCTTCATCACTGGCGAAGCAGCTCGTGATGAGTTCGAGGCGATAGGCAAAGCCAACCCTAATTGCCTGGCCTGGGAAATGAAAGCGCCATGACTATCGTCGTCTCCCATGGCCAGATAGATCACATCAGGGTTTTCCGCCTTGACCTTGGCCAACACCGTCCGAAAATCCTTCGTAGACTGATCGAGCATGTCTTCGGAGATCATGGTGAGTCCTCCACGTTTAATAGATTCTTCCTTGAACATCTGAATATTGATATCTGACCAGAAATTATTCGAATAGACTAGGGCGACACGTGATATCTTGTGCCTAGCCAGATAATCAACCAAGGCTGTATGCTCCGATCTATCGCTCGGAGTAGCCGACCAATAATATGGCGGTTTCACATATGGAGCCTCCGCCACTACCCACGGCGAAATGAAAGGAACATTGTTCGATACTGCAATAGGAGAAACGACTTCTCCAAATTCTGTCCATTCCGGTCCGATTACCACAACGGAATCATCTATCTCAATGAGCTTCTTGGCACCTGAGACGGCTTGTTTGAGGTCAGATCCGGCGTCCTCCACGACTGCATTGATCGTATCAGGAGGAAGATGTGCATCCTCTAAAGCCATAATAAAACTAAGTATATTGAAGTCAAGTCCGACCAGCACAAAAGTCCCTGAATGAATCAAAGCCATTCTTTGTATTCAATTAACGAGCCTCGTATGGCGTACCCCTTGTCCACACTGCGTATATGAGATG
>CAIKAN010000018.1 GCA_903825415.1 uncultured bacterium | reverse complement strand
CGTTATGTGACAGTCGCGAATATGCAGACTGCAATCTTTGATAAGATAGATGAGCTTCATAGGGAAGGAAGGTTGGATGAAGCAAATGTGCGAAAGGAGATCATGGCAAGAGCAGATGAATTTGGATTCGGTGCTGAAGACAGAAAAGTAGTCAGTGAGACGCTGTCATTTTATCTTAGAGACCTTGAAAGACTACAAAGAATTCGGCATCTCTCCGAGAGAGAATTACTACAAAGACTCATCATGAATAAAGACCATATTCCGTTGATAACCGGTAGCTATTATGCGACAGTTACTCCATATTCTGTGCATTTCGAATTTGATAATAGAGAAGATTTCCGCTTATTCGTATCGAATACTGAAGGCGAAGCCAAAACAGAATATAAGAGCACTTATGGGCTAAGCTACTTTAATGGCGGTGTCCCAATAACAGCTTCTGGTTACAAACCTTATGCCGAAGCCACTTTTCGACATGAGCAGCAACATAAGAGATTTTTGATGGTTACAATAGACAAGATTCTTAAGGATGACAAAGCTGAGCGTGCGACAAGAAACGAGATATTGGCATTCTTTTCAGAATTGTCTCAGGTGTCAGGTTTATTTCAGGATGTTCTATCATACGGCTTCGCAAAAACATACGGGATGGATGAAGCCTTATATGAGAAGATGTTGCGAGATGCCGTCTACGTCATCCAGAAATTACAGTCGGCAAATTTTAAGAAAGAAGAGATAATCGGATTGTTATCAAAGGAGGATCTTCATAAATGGCCGAAGGTCGCCGAAAGGATAATAATGACGAAGGTTGGAATGGATTTGATACAAATGAGAAAGAAGAAGAGAGCTAAAAGAAGGCATGTAAACATTTGAGATAGAATGTGAGATCGAATATTTGTAATATAGAGGATATCTTCATTTCGCAGAGATCGGACCTCTACATACCACTCTTGGTAACAGTTTCAACTATCTAAGGGACATCTCGCTTCTGCGCAGCTTTTTTGTTACTATTTCAGCCATGAATGAATCACAAGCCAAAACGGGCGACTCTGCAACAAACCGGGATTCCGACGTTTCCAAGTCGGGTGATAAAGCCAAGAATATCGGAAGCGATGCTTTCAAAGCTTTGCGCGACAAGCAGGAAGCCAGCATCTCGCCAAAATTCTTGAAGCCTTACGACCCTGCTTCGACTGAAGAGAGGATATATGCCATGTGGGAAAAGAGCGGTTGCTTCAATCCAGATAAATGCATAGAGGCCGGTGCAACCAAGAAAGATGCCAAGCCTTTCACTATCATCATGCCTCCGACGAATGCCAACGGCTCTCTACATGCCGGCCACGGTCTGGTGATGTCCATAGAAGATATGATGACTCGTTACAATAGGATGCGCGGACGCAAGACATTGTGGCTGCCAGGGCTCGATCATGCGGGATTCGAGACACAGGTGGTATATGAGAAGAAGCTGGAGAAGGAGGGCAGGACCAGATTCGAGATCGAGCCCAAGAAGCTCTATGAAGAGATCATGGACTTCACCATGACCAATTCCAGCAATATCAAGAGCCAGATAAGGAAGATGGGCGCTTCATGCGATTGGTCCAGGGAGAAGTTCACGCTCGATCAGGATATAGTGAAGACGGTCTATTCGACGTTCAAAAGATTGGAAGACGACAAGCTATTGTATCGAGGCAAGCGCATAGTCAGCTGGTGCCCTCGCCATCAGACTTCATTCTCTGATCTGGAGATCAAAGATGAAGAGCGCATCGAGGAATTCTACTATTTGAAATACGGGCCTTTCGTCATCGGTACGACTAGGCCGGAGACCAAATTTGGGGACAAATATGTGGTCATGCATCCGGATGACAAGAGATATGCCAAATACAAAGACGGGCAGAAGATAGACCTTGAATGGATCAATGGGCCGATCACAGCTACGATCGTGAAGGATGAAGCTATAGATATGGCTTTTGGCACAGGCGTTATGACCATCACTCCTTGGCATGATCCGGTGGACTTTGCCATAGCCGAGAGGCATGGCTTGGACAAGGAGCAGATCATCGATGAACATGGCAAGCTCTTGCCAATAGCGGGTGATTTTGCAGGCATGCATATCAAGAAAGCTCGCCAGGCTATCATCGAGAAGCTTATGACCAAAGGCTTGGTAGATAAGATCGATCCCAAATACAAACACGTAGTGCGCACCTGCTATAAATGCGGGACTATAGTCGAGCCGCAGATCAAGAGCCAATGGTTCATCCGCATGAAGCCTTTGGCGGAGAAGGCTCTGGGGAAGATCAAGACGGGGGAGGTGAAATATATTCCCGACCATTATGAGAAGATTACGACTTATTGGTTGGAGAATATAGTGGATTGGAACATCTCAAGACAGATCGTCTGGGGCATTCCCATTCCTGCCAAGCTCTGCAATAAATGTGATAAAGGTTTTGTGGATCTGGAAGATAAATTGAAGACGTGCGATTCATGCGGCAGCGATTTGATCAGAGATGGAGATACATTCGATACCTGGTTCTCTTCGGGTCAATGGCCTTTTGCTACTCTCGGATATCCTGACAATAAAGATTTCAAAGATTTCTATCCGACGGATGTCATGGAGACTGCGGGGGAGATCATCTTCTTCTGGGTCTCGAGGATGATCATGTTGGGGCTCTATGTCACAGGCCAGGTTCCTTTCAGAACAGTCTACCTTCACGGTCTGGTCTTGGACGCTAAAGGTCAGAAGATGAGCAAGAGCAAATTCAATGTCATAAACCCACTAGACTTAACTGCCAAGTTTGGCACGGATGCTTTTCGAATGGGACTAATGGTGGGGAACACACCGGGTACTTCTTTGGCATTGTCTGAAGACAAGATCTCAACTTACAAGAAATTCGCAAATAAGCTCTGGAATATAGCTCGTTTCGTCTATGCTTCATGCTCTGGCACCGAATTGATTCAAGACTTCAAAGCCTATTCAAAAGCCGATGAGATCCTCCGTAATGAAAGGCATACCTTAATGACGGATATCACTTCGGATATGGAGAATTTTCGATTCTATTTGGCGGGAGAGAAGCTCTACCATTATGCTTGGCATCAATTCGCGGATGTTATTCTTGAACAGAGCAAGGCTATTTTAGCTAATGGTACGCCTGAAGAGATCGCTTCGCGCAAGCAATTGCTTCTGCACACCTTCGAAAAGATCTTGCGCGCTTTGCATCCATTCATGCCATTCATTACGGAGGAGATCTGGAGCGAGATGCCTTTGAAAGGGAAGAGGATGCTTATGATAGAGAAGTGGCCGATCTTGTAGAACACCGTAACGCAGCCTGGTGAATACTTTTCTTTCGCTTCGGTTAAAATCGCCTGCGCCGATTGCAGCCATATCTTGCCTTACCGGAGGCGGCAAGATATGGGCAATCGTTGCTCCGGCTCAGATCGCATTAACCGAAGCGAAGGAAAAGTATTCACCAGGCTGCGTCTGAAAGCGATCCAACATAATTTCCAATAAATAACGAAGCGCCTGTGTCCCTGGGAACAGGCGCTTTACTTGACGCGAGGGCGTCTCATCAGTCTGGATCTGGTGGCTGGGACAGATTTGCCCACGATGCCCATGAGCCCGGGATGTGGCATCTCCGACTCTCATGTCTCTTTTTCTTCGGGTGTCGGCCTTTTCGTTGAGTGTCGGCTCCACTTTGCGTGGGGCTCGTACAAACCATCGGCAATTCACCGATGCTCACTAATGTACTAGTATTCATACTCGCAATGTTCAACTAAGCAAAGTCATTCTATGACTAGTAGATGTTTATGTCAAATGGATATTGGGGATATGTCAACCCTTCAACTTCTTCTTGGCATGCTCGACAGATTCGCGCTCTTCCTCCGAAAGCTCGTATTCGGAAGAGTGGTTCTTGATAGGCTTCGAGAAGACGCTGACATGATCGCGGGAATAGAGGCTAGAAATGACGACGCCATCGCCGTCCTCATTGAGCATGGCGGTAGCGAAACTCTGATTGCCTCCTTCACCGGCTCCTTTGAAAGGATTGAAGCGGACGGTGTGGACTGAT
The DNA here is from genome assembly GCA_903825415.1 of uncultured bacterium. Taxonomy (GTDB): domain Bacteria; phylum Patescibacteriota; class Minisyncoccia; order Phycocordibacterales; family PALSA-1337; genus C7867-002. Next base: position 14,924 of record CAIKAN010000018.1, on the reverse strand, counting down.
TGGACGCTCTTGCGGAGCCTGTTCTCGACGGAAGTGAGATAAGCTTCCATTTCTTTTCGGAAATCCTGCAATTCATTCAAGTTGGTGGAGACAAAGGTCAGAGACTCGTTGATATTATTTGAATCGATGCCGATGAGGAAACGGCGGAGCTTGAAATACATCCAAATGACTATGCCGATCAGGATAAGAGATACGACTGTCATGATGATGAAGCCGAGGAAATATGGGTCTGAAAGATTTGAGATATTCATGGGGATAGTATAAGGCTAGGAGAATGTTTAGTCGAGGGTAGTCAAAAAAATATATGCAAATATCTGTGAGCTCGGTGAGTATCATTCCTTTATATCGGTTAAGCTCGTTAATGATACTCACCGAGCTGATCTGTGTGCTATTGCGTATTTGTGAAATCTATGATAAACTGTTAATGAAAGTGATGTTCTAGGATCGAAAGGAGAAGTATAATTATGATCTGGATCTTAGGTGGATGCGGTTTGTTTATTTTGTTCATAAGTTTTCTGTTGCTCAGACCAATCATTTCATGGCCCCGAAAGAAGTGAAATGGTGCATGGCATGACCCCCCGTCATTGGCGAAAGCTAAGACGGGGTCGTTTTTTTGTTCACATGGTGAAAATGCCATTCTTGTTGTATATTCATAGCATAAGAATATGCTCAAAAGCCGTACATATTTCGATTATGCTTCTTTGCCCCCTATAGACAAGAGGGTTCTGAAGGAGGTGGCAAAATATTCTTCTACGAAATACGCCAATGCTTCGGCTTGGCATAAAGAGGGGGTGAATGCCAAGAACGCTCTGGCAGATGCGCGCTCTCGCATCGCTTCCTACATTCATGGTCATAAGGTTGGAGTAGTCTTCACTTCGGGCGGAACCGAGTCGAATAATATGGCGCTCTTCGGGCCTGTGTATTCAGAGCTTGAAAAGGGTCGGGAGTATTCGGATCTGCATATTCTCGTAAGCGAGATAGAGCACTCATCGATCGTAGAATGTGCCGATGAATTGAGGAGGCGAGGAGTGCAGGTAGATTTCGTAAAAGTGGATAGTAGCGGAGTAATGATCCTTGACGATGTTAAGAATAAGATCAAGCCGAATACCATACTGATCTCGGTGATGATGGTGAATAATGAAGTGGGGACTATACAGCCGATAAGGGAGATTGCGAAGATGGTGAGGCAGGAGAGGACTAAGAGGATGAGCTTTCTGGAGGTCGGACCTCCAGAACTCTTTTTCCACTGCGATGCTTCTCAAGCGATGCATCTGGAGATCGATGTTGAACAGTTGGGGGTAGATTTGCTGACTTTGGATTCAAGCAAGTTCTATGGGCCTCGTGGTATAGGTATGCTTTATATTAAAAAGGATACAGCTATCAAGCCTGTATTATTCGGAGGCGGTCAGGAAGGCGGAATGAGGTCGGGCACGGAAAATATCCCAGCTATCAGGGGATTCGCGAAGGCTTTGGATATTTGTGATGAAGAGCGAGAAAGGGAGTTCAAGAGGCTTACTGGTTTAAGACAACAATTGATCGAGGGGTTGAAGAGACCAGCGAATATTGATTTTTTGCGTCGGTTAAAATCGCCTGCGCCAATTGCAACCGTATCTTGCCTTACCGGAGGCGGCAAGATACGGGCAATTGTTGCTCCGGCTCAGAGCGCATTAACCGACGCAAAGAATCAATATTCGCTGGTCTCTCAAAACGTTATCAGTATCAACATCAACGGCAATGATGCGAAAGTTTCGCCGCATATCATAAACATCTCCATTCCAGGGATCGATAATGAATTCTTCACTCTTTGGTTGGATGCACGAGGTATAAGCTGCTCGACAAGGAGCGCATGTCTACATGATGGCGATGAATCGTATGTTCTCAAGGCGATGAAGGCTGACAGCAGTAGCTCGGTTCGATTCTCGATAGGGAGGTGGACCAAGAAGGGGGATATCACAAAGCTATGCAAGCTTATATCGACCTTCCTTCTCAACAATGACCCCACGAAGCTCAAGCTCGGAAATCAAAACGCTTAGAAGCGGAGAGGGGATTGATATTTTTTCTATTAGATCATTCGCTGTTAAAGATTCAGCGCGGAGGCGATCCACTATCTGCTTTTCTTGTGGAGACAAAGATACTTCGCTCAATTTAACAAGCTGCTCATCTTTCAGCCCCAAGCTTTGTTGGCCATTCTCTTGGCTTGAAAGCCGTGGAAATCCTAAGGCATCCAAGATATCTCTTGAAGAGGTGATAGGCGTCGCGCCCCTATCTATGAGCATATGTGGGCCATATGAAAGATCGGAGAATATGCTTCCTGGAATGGCGAGAATGTCCCTATTGAATTGCGCTGCATATTCAGCTGTTAATAAAGTACCAGAACCTCTTCTCGCCTCAACGATAAGGGTGGCATGAGACATTCCCGCCATCAAACGATTGCGTGCGGGGAAGGTCCAATAATCGCCTCTTTGCCATTTATCGAATGGAGAAAGCAGAGCGCCGCCTGATTTAACGATTCGCTCTGCGAGATCTATTCGAGACGATGGAGCCAGGACACCTCTTGAAAGTCCTGAGCCAGGGAAGGCGACCGTTTTCAGATCATTTATCAGAGCCGCTTCATGGGCCAGCGAATCGATGCCGATGGCCAAGCCGGAAACGATGACGATAGGGTATCCTTTCAAGCCTCCTATGAGCTTGTTGCAAGCATCTTGGCCGTACTGTGAATGCTCGCGCGCTCCGACTACACATAGGAATTTATTCTCATCGGAAGGCATGGCGCCGACCATATCCATGCTCTCATAATATTTTGGTATCTGACGCAACAAAAAAGGGAACTCGGAATAGGGGAGTTTTGTGGTTTTCATAGTTTGGGTAGGACTTGCGCGCGCAAGTCCTATTTTAGATCGTGGCAGGCAGGGATAAGTTTAGCATGGATGGAATCGATTTGACTGTTGACAGAGATGATGACTATATGTATTATATTTGGTAGGTAGTAAGTCTGTTCAATCAAATTTCAAACTATAAGCACTATGCAAATAATCTTAGCGGTATGTTATGTTTTGATCGGTCTGGTCATCGCCATGCCGTATCTGTTCCTAGCAGGCTGGGATACGAGTCACATCGGTCTTGTTGCCTTGTTGGCGCCAGTCTGCAGTTTCATCTGGTTTATGGTCGCTAGTTTTGCCGGCATCATTACCACTGACGATCAGCAGCGGATACTGATCGATTGGAGAGCGTTATTCAGTAACATGGGTCATCCTATTCAAGGGATCAGAAAGTTCCTCTGGTTGTGGACGATCATCATTACGCTTCCGATCATGTGTCATTGGTCAGCGAAAGCTTTTGGGATAGTTGGCATGACTAAAGTGGCTTCTTTCCTCGAAGCGAGTCGATACGCTAGCTTTGGCAGCGCCATCATCGGTGTATTTGCCGCAGTCTTGGGAAGTCTTTTGGTCTGTCTTGCTTTCGATGTCTGCAGGCTACTCTGGCGCCAACTTTGTAAGGTGGCCGCAAGGATCTGCCGGCGTAGGCCCGTCTGACAAGCCGTTACCCCCGCCCCATCAGGAGAAGCTCTCCTCCGGGCGGGCTTTTCTTTTGTAAAGATCCTTGACTTTAACGAAAAAATTGCTACGATTACATCATAAGCTTGCGGACCATTGGGTTCTCCCAAGGAGGTTCGATCGGCTAAAGCTGGTGGCAAGCCTACAAAGACTCCCTGACGGGAGTTTTTGTTGCATACACGTTGACTTTATGTAGTAATCTGATAACATTTAGCCATGTTCCAGTAATGGCACAGAAAATCTCCCAGCGCTGGGGGATTTTCAATTTAGGAGATCATGTCGATAACTTTCTTCTTTACCATTATGAAATCTCCTTCATCTATCCTTGAAATGATCCGTAGCAATCTACTTGCGGACATAAATCGTATTTGCAATACAGATACTGTCGCAACAATCCCCTTGTATCGTATTTGAATGAAGTGGCCATTATCTTTTTTTGTCGATGTAATAGGCAATGCTATCAATGAATTTTCGTTGAACTTCTTTAGAACTAGAATGGGCCGCTCGAAGTTATTGTTCTTACCATCGATCTCATCTCCGATATTTACACCAATGGAAGCCCACCATAGCTCTCGTTCAAGAAAAAAGAATCCATCGGGCGGAATCTTCGAGTTAGTGGTCTTCTTCAATATATTCCATGAATCAAAATCTTTGATATATTCTCTCATATAGTGATCGTATCAAACCGTTATGAAAAAACGCTGAATTTCGGATAAAGAAACGATAAAATGCTTACTGAGGTTAAACCTCAGAAAAAAGTGTCATTTACCAGAGCTTCCGATTCAAGTATGATTACTCCATGAACGAATTTTCAGAAACTCCTCCTTCTCCGGAAGCTCTAGTTCCAAACGTTTTTGAAATGGCGCCGATACGCGAGACGGGAGCCTTTAAGGTCGGAGAATTTATTGTACAAGCATATGATCATCTGGTGAGCAGTTTGGATAGATGGTGTAATAGCTATTTTGAGCAGAACGGTTTGGATCCAACAGATGAGATTCTTGAAGTGATCGGATATCATATGATCGAGCTTGCAAAGAACGCTTATGAGAATAGCGAGGAAGGAGGAAGAGTGACCATGGAGATAGTGGACGATAGCGTTCATGTGATCGTGGAGGACAATGGGCCAGGGTTTGATCCGATAGAAGCTCAGGGTGAGAGTCGTGGGGGAGGTTATGCTTTGGCGGAAGCGATAGGATGGGCTGATTCGATAACTATAGAGACTTGCGGAAAGCTATATTCAAAGCCAAAAAGGACTTTGAAGCTTACGGGGACTTCTGAGGTGACTACCGGCTCAAGAGTGACTTTCACCAAGAAATTCCGCTAAGTCTTCTTAAAAAGCAGTGCCGATAAGGTGGAAAAGCCCGCTTTACATTAATTGTCTGCCGACTTAGAATCATGTTAGAAATCTGCTTGATTGGCATCAGGCGGAAGATTGTCGGTAAAAACCTTCTACAAAAGGCTTACTATGAAACAGTGTGAAAGATGCGGTCATGTTGTACATGACTTGTCAGGAAGAATCGAATTCTGTCCTCACTGTTCGGCAAGGCTTGAGGGCGAATTTGTCGAATTACCAGATGAGTCTTCGCGGGCGATCCAGCCAAGCGTCAGATCATCTGGATCAAGGGAGCCGACTCGAGAGGAGCTTGAGATGTGCATGTGAACTTCCTCGCCACAATCTCAATGTGTGAGAACCTTACCCGTAGCAATGACTTGCTACGGGTGGTTTTTCTTTTATTTGAATATGTTACACTATTATCCATGCTAGACATCAAATTCATCCGCGAAAACAAGGATATCGTTGCCTTGGCGGCAAAAAAGAAGAAGATAGATTTTAATATTGACGAATTATTAGCATCTGATGACAAGAGGCGCGTGCTCATGGCGGCTTGCGAAGAGAAGAGGGCTGCTCAGAACAAAGCCAATGGACAAATAACTTCAGCCAAGACTCCAGAGGAACGCAACAAATTGATCGCCGAAATGAAGATAGTGAAAGGCGGGCTGGAGCAAAAAGAAGAAGAGCTGAAGGTGATCATGAAAGAATGGCAGGGCCTCATGCTTCGCGTGCCCAATGTTCCCGATATGACCGTGCCTGATGGCAATAGCGATGCAGATAATGTAGAGATCAAGGCTTGGGGTGAGAAGCCGAAATTCGCTTTTGAGCCGAAGGATCATATCGAGATCATGACCAAGCTGGGAATGGTGGATATAGAGAGAGGCTCCAAAGTCCACGGCTTTCGTGGTTATTATCTGACAGGCGATGGAGTCCGTCTTTGCTTCGCAATCTGGAATTATGCCCTTGAATTCTTTGGCAAGCAGGGATTCTCACCTGTCATTCCTCCGGTAATTGTCAGGCCGATCAATCTATTCGGTTCAGGATATCTCCCTCAAGGAGAAGACGATCTTTACAAGACTCAGGACGGCGATTATCTCGTTGGCACGGCCGAAGTCCCTCTCATGGGTCTGCATGCCGATGAAGTTTTGACTGCTGAGCAGCTACCGATCAAGTATCTGGGATTCTCTCCTTGTTTTAGGAGGGAGGCAGGAGCACATGGCAAAGATGTGCGCGGTCTCATCAGAGTCAATGAATTCTATAAATTCGAGCAGGTCATTCTCTGCGAGGCCAATCACGAGGCTTCCGTGAAGTACCATGAATTCGTCAATGGCAATACCGAGTCCTTCGTGGAGATCCTGGGCATACCATATCGCACCGTTGTCAATTGCGGAGGCGATTTGGGTTTGGGCCAGGTCAAGAAATATGACGTCGAGCTCTGGGTGCCGAAAGAGAATAAATATCGCGAGATCGGATCCGCTTCATATTTCCATGATTTCCAGACCCGCCGTTTAAACATTCGGTACCGCGATGCCGCCGGTGTCCTCCGCTATGCCCATTCCTTGAATGCTACCGCTATCCCTACGCCAAGAATTCTTGTATCGCTAGTCGAGAACTATCAGCAGGCTGATGGAACTATCAAGGTGCCGGAAGTGCTAGTAAAGTATATGGGGAAGGAAGTGATTGGGTGATCAATTAATGTTTAGATCAGACAAACAGCTGGTTTGACCTACACAGTACTCTCCATGAATGTCAAAATCCAAATTTCAAATATCAAATCAAATCCGAAGCTCAAAATCCAAATGAATATGACATATTTTGATATTTGGATTTTGGATTTGATTTGATATTTGGATTTTGACATTCTTTATGTATTCTCGCCGTACCATATCAAATCAGTCCCAGTCTTTCCAAAAGAAGCGCCAAAGCCGTTTGGTTTGGACGATAGCTCTGATCATCGTATCTGTGATCGCCTGGCTATTCTCTTTTTCAAGGCTTTCAAACCTTCAAGCTTTGAGCATAGATACTGTCGTCATATCAGGAGCTGACGCTGATATAAGCGGCCGTTTGGAATATGTGGCCGAGCGATCCATTCAAGGCGCATATCTGGGAATATTCTCCAAGTCTGATATTTTCCTATATCCGAAGAATGCATTGTTGACAGCCATTAGAGCAGCTTCTCCGAGAATTAAAAGCGTAGATGTTTCGAGGCAAGGTCGGACACTGACAGTCATGATCGTAGAGAAGACGCCAGCCGCTGCGATCTGCACCAATCTGCCGGATTGGGATGATAGCGGCTCTCTAGTCGAGGATCAGAAAGAGAATTGCTATCTAGCCGACGCTTCGGGTCTCCTCTATATGTCTGTTCACGATATCTTGAATAAGTCTCGAGACAGATATTTCATCCCTGATCTAGATGATAATGCTTCATCGAGCGAAGCTTTGATCGGGACTCATATCTCGACGACTACTGATTTTCAGGCATTGCAGGCTTTTAGCAGCGTAGCTCGCAGTCGCGGCATAGACATTCAAGCCATACTCTCTCATGGAAATGGCGAATATGAGATCTATGCCATGAATCCATCGCCTTCATCGGGGAGATCAGCCAAGACTGCCACGAGCACGGTCGTGATATATGTCAGCCAGCATAATGGCTTCGACAATGAGCTGACCAATCTGATCTCATTCTGGTCGAACGCTTTGGACAAAGCGCATTCAGGAGGAGAATGGCCGGTCTTCGATTATATAGATGTGCGATACGGCTCTAACGTGTTCTTCCGTATGGTAAAATAAAGCTTACATATAATATATGAAGCAATATTTTATAATAGTCTTCGGCGGCGCAGCCGTGATAGCTGTCTGTATGAGCATCTCATACGGCGGCGCTTTTGTATGGAATAAAGCCAAACAAGCGCGGATCAAAGTCGATGTATCCAAGACCATATCTTCTTCTCTGTATGGCGTAGATCAGAACGTTCGATCTGCAGCTGCTGGAGTCAACTCGACTTTTTCAGACGCCGAAGATCCATTCGGGGCGATAAGCAATGATAGGACGGTGGTCAATGGTTTCAAGAGGGTGATCAAATATGCTCCAGACCCTCAACAGGATTTCATCATCGCAGCCGCCAAGTCTCTCCCCAGGAATACCATCCCTTCTGTTACGGCCAAAGGCTATCTAGTGAGGAATATGACAAACTCCAGTGACGCTATCTCTCATAATGCCAATACTCTGCTACCCATCGCTTCTCTCACCAAGCTCGTGACAGCGATCGTAGCAAGGAAGCTCATTCCTCCGACTGATGATATCACCATCACAAAAGCCATTGCCAATACGGAAGGCGATTCGGGTCAATTGAGAGTGGGGGAGAAGCTCACAGCGGCAGATCTATATTACCCGCTGCTTCTCGTTTCCAGCAACGATGCGGCCGAAGCCTATGCTCAGCATTATGGACGCACGAAATTCATCATGGCCATGAATGATTTCGCTCAATCTATCGGCGCATATCGCACATATTTCAATGATGCTTCTGGTCTCTCTCCGGACAATGTCTCGACTGCCAATGATATGGCGACTATCATCGATTGGATAGAAAAGAATGATCCAGGGATCATCCAGACGACTATGTTGAAGACCAAGACGGTGGGGAAGCATACTTGGTATAATCCGACTCATTTCTTGAATTGGTCATATTATGTGGGAGGCAAGAATGGCTATACTCCAGAGGCGAATCGCACGGGAGTAGCGCTATTCGCTTTGGGGAAGAATAAGGATCTGTATGCAGTGATCGTTCTGGGGAGCGATCAGAGGGATGCGGATATGGTGCAGTTGTTGAAGGTGGTGAAGGAGTAGTGATTAGCCACTAGTGATTGGCCACTAGCCGACACCAGCAGCAATACCCTAGTGGCTAGAACCTAGTGGCTAGCCACTGACACTGGCGATAATTTCTAATTACGGGTATATTCAGATAATGAAATCGAAGCCACAGAACTTCTGGTCCACCCTCCCCAAGCCCTTTTTTACGCTGGCGCCTATGGCCAATGTGACGGACTATGCCTTTCGGAGCATGATAGCCAAATATGGCCGGCCGGATGTGATGTGGACGGAATTCGTTTCGGCGGATGGCCTCATTTCAGCGGGGCAGAAGAAGCTCTTGATAGATTTGAAATTTTCCAAGAATGAAAAGCCGATCGTGGCGCAACTATTCACGGGACATCCGGAGGCTATGAAGAAAGCGGCGGCTATCGTGAAGAAGCTGAAGTTCGATGGTTTGGATATCAACCTGGGTTGTCCGGATAGGGCGGTGGAGAAGCAAGGAGGAGGGGCGGCGCTTATAAAGAATCAGAAACTGGCGATAGAGATCATTCAGGCGGCGAGGGAAGGCGTGGGGCATATTCAAATAATAGACAGAAATGAAGGGGTTTGCATGATTAAGGCTCATAGGAAAAGTGTGGCAGAGGAGGGACATGCCAGTTCTCGTTTCTCGAGGTATGACCAAAATTTGGTCACCACTCGGAAAATGCAAAAGGGAGATGTCGCACCCATTGGCGGAAAAAAACCACTAAATGGGATTTTCGTTAATTCAACAAAGGGAGCTCCAGCATCTCTCCACTTAACCGGAAATGAAAACAATTTTCCTGTCTCTGTTAAGACGCGCATTGGTTATAACAAGCTGGACCTTGAATGGATACGGGCATTACTGGAATTGAGGCTGCCGGCATTGACAGTTCATTTGAGAACAAGGAAGGAGATGTCGGATGTGCCGGCGCATTGGGAGATCATGCCAGAGATCATCAAACTTCGCGATTCAATCAGTCCGGAGACTTTGATCATTGGGAATGGGGATGTGGAATCAGTCGAAGATGGTCTCATTAAACTGAAGAAGTATGGAGGCGATGGGGCGATGATCGGTAGGGGAATATTCGGCAAGCCGTGGTTATTTGAAACCCTGCGTCATTCTCCCAATCATTCAAGTCGTTCAAATGGTTCAATGTGTCATTCCCGCAAGCCTCGCCGGAGCCGGAGCGTAGCGGAAGCGAAGGCGGGCGCAAGCGGGAATCCAGTGTTTAAAGAAGACCGTTCTCCTGAAGATCGACTCAAGGCGCTTTTGGAGCACACCAAATTATTTGAAAAGACGTACAAGAATATAAAGAATTTCGATGTGATGAAGAAGCATTTCAAAGCCTATGTCTCTGGTTGGGATGGTGCCAAGGAATTGAGAGTTAAACTCATGGGAACCCACCAATTCAAGGAAGTTAAAAAGGAAATCATGGATTATTTGAAGGTAGAGAAGAAATAGAGCTGCTTTCTTGGTGGCGCATGCCGCGCTTTATGTGAATCAAGTGGATAATGACTATTGAATAGAAATCAGAGTGGTGCTATTTTTATATCAGAAGAGGGGTGATATCGGCGAGATGCTCGGCAGAGAAGCTCTCGCAGTTGGGATGGTCTTCAGGAGATCATCATTTGAACAGTACATCTCCACCTAGGCGGGTAGGAGAAGAACAAAGGCAAAGCACTCAAGCTGTAGCGTGAAGCATCAAGGAGGATTAAGGCATTGGTAACGTAGCATCGCGCTCTGGCCTTCGCCGCACGCAACCATTGGGGAACGTGCGGTTGTTTTTTTGTGCGTAATCTTACGAGCGGCCTCAACCCCCGCTTTCCCATCAGTTCAAGCTCGCGTCCTGGAAATTGTAAGCCCTTTTGGCGTTCATCCATAAGCAGCCGACGCCAAAAGGACTAACAATTTCCGTTCGCTCGAATTGAACTGATGGGAAGGCGGGGGATGAGGCTGCTCTAGGCCTGCTCTATACCTTGAACTCAGCCTCTCCATGTGGTAATTTGTTGCGAGTATGCACACCGTCAAAGAAAGCGCTTGTGGAATGCTCATATTCTTTGGGGCGATCTGCGCGCTATGGATAGACGCCGAAGAATCAGCGATCCTGAATTTTTGGGGAGAGTGGCAGGCTTATTACACTTTTACTCAATGCAGCAGGCATCGTTTTGGCCGCCGCCATGGACTTCAATTCAAGGTCGCTCGCGGCAGACCGCGATAGACCTTTTCAATTCAAAGCAAGTCCTCGCCTCGTGCGGGGACGCTTTTTTTATAGTAAACTAGACCCATGCCAGTCCTATATAGAACATACCGCCCCTCCAAATGGAGCGAAGTCATCGGCCAAGATAGTATCGTCAATGCTCTACAAGACGCCATCGCCAATAAAAGGCTCGCTCACGCCTATCTCTTTTCCGGCTCCCGCGGCACAGGCAAGACCACCGTGGCTCGCATTCTCGCCAAGTCCGTGGAAACAGCCGATGAAGATGTCTATGAGATAGATGCCGCTTCCAATAGGGGCATAGACAATATCCGCGAGCTCCGCGATCATGTCTCCGTTCTGCCATTCCGCTCGCCATTCAAGGTCTATATCATCGACGAGGTCCATATGCTCTCCAAAGACGCTTGGAATGCTCTCTTGAAGACTCTCGAAGAACCGCCCCGGCATGTGATCTTCATTCTCGCCACTACCGAGCTAGACAAAGTCCCCGAGACCATCATCTCCCGCTGCCAGACTTTCTCTTTCCGCAAGCCTTCCCGAGAAGTCATCCGCCAGCATGTCATCCCCATCGCCAAGAAAGAGGGCTTCTCCCTCGATGCCGGCGCCGCCGATCTCATCGCCCTTCTGGGCGACGGCTCATTCCGCGATGCTTTGGGAATGCTCGAGAAAGTCTTGGCTTCTAGCGCCGGTGGAGCGGGTACGGCCAAGGACAAGAAGCAGATCACCCGCGAAGAAGTAGAAGCGGTCACGGGGGCGCCGAAGGCGGCTTTGGTCAATAGGTTCGTGGAGAATATCATAGACAAGAATATGGATCTCGCTCTCTCGGTCGTCTCCGAAGCCGAGAAAGCGGGCATTTCCATGAATACTTTCCTCACCCTTATCTTGGAAAAGATGCGCTTCATCCTGCTTGCCCAGCATAGCGCTTCATCCCGCACGATCGTCGAAACCCGCGTCTCTCCCGATGATTGGGCTTTCATCGTCCTTCAAGCGGACAAAAAGAAGCTGGGTCCTGCTACTATGACCGCCATACTCGACGCGGCCGAGGGGACCAAAAGAGCGGCGATTGAGACATTACCGCTGGAGATGGCCGTGGTGAGGGTTTGTGAGAAGGCCGCTTAATTAGCATTGATTGACATATATATCTGACTAATATAAGATATATGTACTATGATTAGCCAAGTAATAGTAAATGTAGATAGCCGATTGAAGGCGCAGGCTATGAAAAAAGCTCAAAAAGAGGGGATACCGTTCTCCGCGGTCTTGAAGCTGGCTATCAAAGCTTTTGTGGAAGGACAGATCGGTGTCGGTTTGGTACAAGATTTCAATTTGAAGACCAGCCGCGAGATCGCCAAAGCAGAGAGAGATTTCGCCAAAGGCAAGAATATTTCGCCAGCTCTCAAGACTGTTGCGCAAGCCCGCGCATATCTGGATAATTAGTGCGTGATCTTTCATTTCCACGCCATCTTCAAGAAGAGATTATCCAAACTGCCCCAGAACATCCGGGAGCGGTTTTATGAGCGCTTGGAGATATTCCTAAAAGATCCGCATCATCCATCTTTGAACAATCACTCGGTCAATAAGGCTTATCCAGGGCGCAAGAGCATCAATATCACTGGAGACTATCGCGCTATATTCCAAGAATACAAAGGGTGCATTCTATTCACCAATATAGGTACGCATTCGCAGCTGTATAGGTGATTGTGAGAATGATAAAAATGTTGTAATCTGGTTTCATGTCCCGAATGTGTGGGATAAATTGCGGGATCGTCTAACGGGTCTCCTTCGCTCAGCTTCGCTACGCTACGCCGAGCTACGGAGGACCGAGTAGGGAGTTTGAGTCCAGTTGATTTAGGATTTTGATGGTAGTGTTTGAGAACCTTGCGGGATCGTCTAACGGTAGGACATGGGCCTTTGAAGCCCAGTATCTTGGTTCGATTCCAAGTCCCGCAGCAATTTCGCAGAAAGCACCAAATCGCCCGAAAAAGGCGAAACGCATCGCACGTGCGGAGGGCGGGGCGGAATTCCCCCCTGAAACCCCCCTTCCGCCCCGCCCGCTTTGTTGTTGGTGTTTTTGGGAATTTGCGTGACGAAGGCGAAGGGTGCCCGAGGCGAAAAAACGAGGGCGCGTTCGCGGACGAGTGGGTTCGAACCGACTTTTTGGAAGAATGTCCGGATTTTCGCCGTATCATTGCTCTTCGCCAAAATACCGGCCTGTCTACAGTCGTTTAGGAAGTTGATCACCGGTTCGAACCGACTCGTTGAGACACGACCGAAGGCGGCAATTTTATCCTTCAAAATCTGTTTTTCAGAAACGAGCTTGTTCTTAGCAATCTGATATTCCTCTAGCGTGAGGGCGTTCTCAAGGTATGCGGTCATGAGCTTGTCCAGCTTGGCGTCAACCGCTGCAGAATCGTCATTGACCTTCTGAATCTGATTTCTAGATAAGTCGTTATCTTCCGATCTCTCTTTCTCAACCTCGGCAATCAACCAGTCGGCTATAGTGTCAGATAGCGACACTTTCTTAAGCTCATCCTGAATCAGGGAAGTGACAGTTTCCTCGCGGACATACTTTTGCGAACATAATCCCTTGCGTTTAGTACATCGTAAATAATTATGGCCCTTCTGTGTCTCAGACGTGATGAAGCAACTACACTCGCCGCACTTGAATAGTCCGCGATACACGAATGGCTTGAGACCGCCGTGATGTTGTGGCTTACTTTTCCTATTCATAACCTCCTGTGCTTGGTCGTATAGCTTCTTTGTGATGATCGGCTCGTGCTTGCCCTCGAAGAATTCACCATGAAAACATATCAGGCCATAGTACAGATGGTTCTTGAGCAGATACTGATAGTTGGAAATAGAAAGTTCCCGGCCACCGTGGCCTGTCATACCGAGTTCACCCATAGCCTTGCGTAAGCCGGAGAGGGTATATGAGCCGGAAGCATATGCTTCGAAGGTTTTCTTGATGAGAGGTGCCTTGTCCGGATCAATGCAGATGATCTTGGTCTTTTTATTATTGAGATACCCAATAGGTGCCTTCTGCGGCCATATGCCATTCTTCAATTTGTTGCGGATACCACGCTTAACATTTTCTGAAAGACTATCTACATAATATTTACTTTGGCCAAAGGCGATCGAGAGCATGAACTTGCCCTGTGGTGTCGCATCAAACCAGAATGTAGGAAACTTAAGGTCGGTGATAGTACCTGTGTCTACAAGATAGATGACTTTTCCACCATCCACCGAGTTGCGAGCGAGCCTGTCTGGGTGCCAAGCGAGGATACCAGAGGCCTCGCCGGCCTCTATACGCTCCAACATCTCCGCGAATACAGGCCTACCAGGAATCTTGGCAGTCTGCTTCTCTATAAATGTATCAACCACATCCAGTTGCTCTTTTTTGGCGAGCTCGCGCAGCTCGGAGAGCTGGTCGGCAAGGCTTCGGACTTGCCGATCCTCGGTATCGGTAGATTTGCGGGTATAAATGAAATATTTTTTATCACTCATACACATATTTTACCAAAAAATATGCAAGTCAAGAAATATTTTTCTCAAAAAACAGTGCACAACCTGTGCACTCGCCGAAAAGCGGTCGACTTCTGCTTCTCCTCACGGACTTTTGTCCGCGCCTAGCGCACACCGGTATGGCACTTCGCGACGCCCGTGGAGCTCTGCTCCACGAGGCAGAGCTCGACGGAAGCGGAGCGGCCATGCGGGTGTGCGCGTAGGGCGCACCACAGGCTCTGTGGAAGCGGAAGTGGGCCGCTTCGAGCACTGTGATCGTGTTTGTGATGAAAATAACGCCGTAAGGCGGTGAGAAGCCTCTGGTCCGCGAACGCGCCCTCGTTTTTTCGCCTCGGGCACCCTTCGCCTTCGTCACGCAAATTCCCAAAAACACCAACAACCCTTGCCGTTGTAGACCGGCGAGACGTTGGCGACAACCCAGTAGTAGCCGCCGTCCTTGCGCCGGTTCTTGACGATGCCGCGCCACG
>CAIKAN010000017.1 GCA_903825415.1 uncultured bacterium | reverse complement strand
ATGGAGCTTTCGGGAATACGCTATGCTTATGAGAAATTACAAAGAGAGTACATCATCGCCGTGGAGTCGAAATATCTTGTCGATTGCGACAGCTTAAAATATGAACGGAAATCATGATGAAAAAAGTGCAGGCGGGTCAGACCAAAAAGGATTATGATATTGGAACCGGTAGTATTTATTGAGCTAAAGAAAAAGGCTAGCGAAGTTATCTTCAACTAGCCTTTTTCACATTGCCTCGCATTCACGAGGCGAGCCTTGCCCACATTATCTCTTTTCAAAGCCCGCACTCCTGCGGGCTTCACGGCTTCCCTCTATCCTTTGGAACTTCCAAGGAGGGTACCTCGGTTGGCTTATTCAGCCTCTTGAGTGACATAATTTTGGCAAATCATACCCCGCCGTCAACTTGACTTCAACACGCTTGTCATGCTACTCTTTATTTAGCTATCTCCCACTTCGCCTCACTACGCTTGCTATCGCAAGCTTCGCGAGGCTTCGCGGGATAAACCTTGACTGCTTGTCATTCACCGGAAGGTGGAGGGCGGTTGAGGATGGTACTTTGAGATAAACAATTCCTTCGAAAGAGTCATATGTGGACTACCATAGCATTATGTCTTCTCGCGGCCGTGTGGACTTTCTTGCCCGGACCGATGATATGGACAGATTGTACAAGCAGAGCGCATGATCTTAGCGAATCTTGCGTGAGAGCCACTAAAGAAGATCGAATCTTCTACAAAAAGCGGATTCGCCTTCTATTTATTACGGCAGTAGTCGGAGGAGGACCTCTTTTCTGGTTATGGTGGATTTTCAGCGGCTGTCCCAAGTCGTCGTACATTCATCCAACCTATGATTCCGAATCTCGATGATTGGTTCCTCACGCACGCCGCCTAGTCCTCATGACCAGGCGGCTGTCTTTATATTCTGAATCGTGAACCCTCTGAATAACACTGGATTCCCGCTTGCGCCAGCCAAAATTGGCGCCATAAATTAATAGCTTTATTTTTGGCTGGCTCCCTCCTACGCCGAAAGCTTCGGAGGACGCGGCGCGGGAATGATAATACTATTTCTTCTCCTTGAATTCCGCGTCCTTCACATTTCCCTGCCCCGAGGAATTCGAGGGGCCTTCTCCTCCATTGTTTGAATCTCCACCGGCTGGATTGGGCCCAGCACCACCCGCTTGACCGGCCTGCGAAGCATCTGGACCTCCTGTAGACGTATTCTTGCTCATATGCTCCCCTATCTTCGACATCTCGCTCGAAAGAGCCTCTGAAGCGGTCTTAACAGCGCTCATATCCGAGCCATCCTTGGCCGTTTTCAAAGCGGCGATCTTGTCTTCAACAGACTTAACGAGATCTGCCGGAAGCTTCTCTTTATTCTCTTTCAAAGCCTTCTCCGCTGAATAGATGAGCTGCTCGGCACCATTCCTGATCTCGATATTCTCCTTCTTGGTCTTGTCTTCAGCTTCATGAGCAGCCGCTTCTTGCTTCATCTTCTCCACCTCTTCCTTGGAAAGACCAGAGGAAGCGGTTATTTTAATAGAGTTAGCCTTGCCTGTAGATTTATCCTTGGCAGTGACATTCAAGATACCGTTGGCATCTAGATCGAAGGCGACTTCGATCTGAGGCATGCCGCGATGAGCCGGCGGTATGCCATCCAAGATGAATCGTCCTAGACTTTTGTTATCGGCTGCCATAGCGCGCTCGCCTTGAGTGATATGGATCTCCACGGAAGCTTGATTGTCTGTAGCGGTCGAGAAGACCTGGCTTCTCTGGGTAGGAACGGTAGTATTCTTTTCTATGATCTTGGTAGCCACACCTCCGAGAGTCTCAATAGAAAGAGACAGAGGGATGACATCGAGCAAGAGCACATCTTTCACTTCGCCACCAAGGATGCCTCCTTGAATAGCCGCGCCCACCGCAACCACCTCGTCGGGATTCACGCCCATGTGAGGATCTTTTCCGAAGAATTTCTTTACAGCATCTTGCATGGCCGGCATGCGAGTCTGCCCGCCGACTAGAACCACTTCATTGATCTCGTTCACCTTGAATGGAGAAGCCTCCATAGCGCGCTTGGTGATGACCATGGCGCGGTCTATGAATTCCTGGCACATCTCCTCGAGCTTGGCTCGAGTCATAGTGACTAGGAGATGCTTGGGACCATCCGAACCGGAAGTAATGAATGGTATATTGATCTCTGTCTGAGCAGCGGTCGAAAGCTCTATCTTGGCTTTCTCGGCAGCTTCATCCAGCCTCTGCAAAGCCAGAGCGTCCTTGCGCAGATCTATACCATTCTCCTTGGCGAAGGTATCAGCCAACCAATTGACTATCTTGGCATCGATATCGCGGCCTCCCAGATGAGAGTCTCCGTCTGTGGATTTCACTTCGATAGTGTCGCCACCGATCTCCAGCACGGATATATCGAATGTACCGCCACCAAAGTCAAATACGGCGATCTTCTCGTCTTTCTTCTTGTCGAAGCCATAAGCTAGAGCGGCAGCCGTAGGCTCATTGATTATCCTTTTCACATCGAGTCCGGCGATCTTTCCGGCATCCTTGGTAGCTTGTCTTTGCGAATCGTTGAAGTAAGCCGGCACGGTGATGACGGCCTCGGTGATCTTCTCTCCAAGCCTGGCTTCGGCGTCATTCTTGAGTTTGGTCAGAATCATGGCGGAGATCTCTTCCGGCCTCAACCATTTCTCGCCATCTTGAGTGGCGATCTTGACCTCTATGCCTCCATTCGAAGCCTTACGGACTTCAAAGGAAACATTCTTTATATCTTTCTGCACGCTAGGCTCGTCGAATGAATGTCCCATGAATCTCTTGATCTGGAAGATCGTATTCTTGGGATTGGTGACGGCCTGTCTCTTGGCCAGAAGTCCGACCAGCCTTTCGCCAGTTTTGCTCTGGGCCACTATGGAAGGAGTCGTTCTCGCCCCCTCCGCATTCTCTAATACCTTCGGCACCCCTGCTTCCATAACGGCAACTGCCGAGAAAGTCGTACCTAGGTCTATTCCGATGATTTTACTCATGATTATAGGGTTAATTGATAATTATTTGACTAATAAGTGAAAGTGTATTCATACTTGACATTTGTGTATTAAGTATGCTAATATTGGGGAGTCGACGAAATGTAATTAGTTGACCAGTAGCCTCTGAATTAACTCAAAAGGCAATCAGTACATTACAAGAGAAAGGGCACCGTCGTATGGCGCTCACACAAGAAAGACTCGGCCAAATCGCACTGGACATCCTCATCCGTAAACTTACGGAAGAAGGATTTCACCTTAAGCCAAAAGAGGTTAAGCGTGAAGCCAGTAACGCCGCCAAAAAAGCGGGGATTCCAGCGGCAGAAATGGCAGAAGTCTATAAGAAACTGCTCGAGGCACTCGTCACCAAGACGATGTCTGAACTCGACAGCATCATTAATGCGACAACGGTTGAAGAGAAATCTTCCTAAAGGGGTAATTCCGGTTTGTCGGTAGCTGATCTGCTTCGGCCGATCTGTGTAAAACAAACCCAAGAGAACAAGAACCCTTCCTTCGTCGCGCTCCCAACCCACCAGGGGTTGGGAGCTTTTTTATTTGCATACTTAATTGTTAAGGTTCAATGAGACAGTTTTATTAATCGGGTCAAATAGAAGAAATGACCCTTTGCAGAGGTCGGACCTCTGCAAGTTATTTAAATGATGGAGCGCGAGTAGGCTGACTAGTAAAGAAATAAAGCTCGATATAAGGAGAAACGATATGAGAATAGAAATGCCTCACTACTTCCGGCAGATCTTTCAAGGACTGCCCTACGGGAAGATAGAAAGCATTGTTTTGAGAAGCGCCCTGGGTACCGGTCAAAAGAAGATCGCTAGAATTGATCCTCTCGGCAGAAATGACCTGGGCATTGACCGCTCCATTTACGAGAGTGACGAGGAAAAGCACCTGAAAACGCTCGCCGGTGTTGGAGGTGATGATCTTGCGGATGAATTGGGAGCGGGTGTAGGGGGTTAACATGGCTTTTTTCTGGAGGTCAGACCTCCGCTACTTTGCAGAGGTGACACCTCTACATGCGGCAATTATAGAAGAAAAGGGTGAAGAGTTCAAGGGTGGGGGCTTCCGGAGGTCTGACCTCCGGAAATAAGGAAATGGAATAAAAAAATAGGCACCCCTACGGATGGGGTGCCTATGAATCGAACAGACAACAAACTCAGACGAGCTCGAGGAGAGCCGGAGTCAGCCGCTCCTTCAGCCGCTGCACGCCAGCGATTTCGGCGGGACTCATCCGAAGGAGGGTCGTGGGCGGAGTGTCACTGGTGCAGAATTGCTCCCAGTTATCCTCGCCTTGTTTGGGGACCACCCCTGATCCAGCATCCAAAGGCTTGCCGGCGATGGCCCGGTCGACATTCGCGGACGCGATCTTCAGAGCCTGCCTCATGTCCGTGAACTTGGAACACTCCGCTTCCACGACGAACGGAAAACCGTTCGGCCATTGTTCGTGCAATTTGAGGAAGATGGGGATGATCTTTTCCCACTTGGTCTTCCCTGTGCCAAAGGTACAAAAGCGCGCGGGACTATTGCTCCAAAGTTTGAAGAAATCGCCGCGCCGCGAACCAGCCCTGCGGACCAACGAGGTGGGCGCCAAAAAGCTAGCTGCATCCTCCATGTCTTTGAGGTGATCAGCACCGATCAGATTCTCTTCGTCCATGAACTCGAAATGCACATCCGCTTCATCACCAGCGATTCCAGGATGGGACGCATCAGCGAGAGCCTTGATAGCAGGGACCGTTTCGGGCGCGACCACCTTGGCCAATTCACGGAGCATGTACAAGAGAAGCGGCGAATTGATGTCTTCCATGGGGTGCAGTTCAAGGCACCGCATGATACCGAACTTGGCGCACTCCGCCAGAACACGACGATGTTTGAGCAGGACTAGGAGCAGGATATACAAACGCCACTCCTTCGGATAGGCCGACCAAGGATAGAGAGCGCCGACCCAGCCGCGATTTCCGGAGAAATCGACCACTTCTCTGAAGCCGAGCTTGGCTGACGCTTGGACGACCTCCAAAGCGCGGGCTTCAGCGGTGGTCTCATAGTCAGACACAGTCGCGTTTGCGCCAAGTCCGAAATCGGCCCCAAACCCCTTGTAGCGTTCGAAGTCGCTCGGATGCATGAGCATCTGCTGGCCAAGAGTATGCATCTCAAAGCGGAGCGCCGGCGTGCCGCATTTGGCATATTTTGCCATCATGTCGGAACCATAGGCATCGCTCGAGAGAACCTTGCCAATATCCATGAAGGCGTCACCTGCAGGGAGCGTCACAGCATTGAAGCCGGCTTCATTAGCGGCCCATTTGCACAGATCCCACAAGGTCTTGAATGGCTTCCCCTTTCCGACCAATGTTCCGAACGGTTGAGCAAGAAATAGGGCCTTTTTCGGCGGCCCTTTCGACGGTTGCGTATTCATTATGAATTCGTCTTTCCACCTACTGCATTATTGTTTTCGAAGATCACAGCCAAAACACCGGGTTTTAACTTTCTTCTGTACTCTTATTATCATATTTACCCATACTAAGTCAATAGCCGAAATCTACCCCCTCTTCCACTCCCCCACCTTTACTTTTGGCACCTTGAGCACCTTCCCATTCAAGGAATAGCCCTTCTGGAGAACCTGAATGATAGCCTGATCCTGTTTTTCATCTATCACCGGCTCATAAGACGCCGCTTCATGGTCATTATGATTGAATTTCTGACCTGAAGGGTCGAGCTCTTTCACGCCATTGTCGATAAGAACCTTCTTTAGCTGAGAATAGATATACTCGACTCCGATGCGCCAATTCTTGTCTACCTTCTCCCAAGCTTCTTTATTATTCATGGCCATCTCAAAGCTCCCCAAGACAGGGATAAGCTCATCCACCAGCCTTTCATTGGCGAATTTCATGAATTCCATGCGCTCGCTCTCATCTCTCTTCCTAGCATTGATAGCATCAGCCTTGGCGCGCTGCCAGCCAGTCAGATATTCCAGCCTCTCTGCCTCGGCCTTCTTAAGCTTTTCGCGGAGCTTTTTGATAGCTTCAGCGGCGTTCTCTTCGGCTACGACGGAATCATCAAGATCTTCAGAGACTACATCATCGCCACCTTTTGAATCCTTGTTTGAATAGTCCGAATCTTGTTCGGGAACTATCTCTTCATCATCGGGGATCTTTGTCATATAGGTATAGGATAACGGAAAAAACGAAACTGTGCAATTATTGAGGATTGATGATGGAGTCTGTGCGAGATTGCATCTTCTCGAATTTTCAATTTACAAATTCCAATTTACAATCAATTTTCAATGATATAATTCCCAATTATGAATAAGAACAACTATGACTTAGAAGAGAGGACAGCGAAGTTTGGAGAATCTGTAATCAGATTCGTCAAACAAATTCCGCAGGATGCTATAAATAGGCGGACAATCAGCCAGATTGTCGCTTCAGCAGGATCTGTTGGGGCGAATTACTGTTGATATTCTCAAAGATCATCCGTTCATCCCATTCTTTGAATATTCAATAATTTCGGCATTGAAAATTGATTGTAAATTGGAATTTGTAAATTTAAAATTTGAGTAAATAACAAAAGAGAGGCCACCTACCTCTCTTTTGTCTAATATTATCTTTTTGACCACTGAGGACTCTTTCTAGCCTTCTTGAGACCGAATTTCCTGCGCTCCTTGGCGCGAGGATCGCGCTTCAAGTAGCCGAGTTTCTTGACCTTGCCACGTAGCTCCGCATCATAGATGATGAGAGCGCGAGCAATGCCATGGCGCATAGCTTCTGATTGAGCTGAAATGCCTCCGCCTTTCACATGCACAGAAACAAAGAACTTCTCGGCCGGCTTGCCATTTGTGATAGCCTCGGAAGCAACGATCTGCATCTCTTTGACGGGAAAATACTGCTCGAGAGTCTTGCCATTGATATCGTATTCGTTCTTGGCTTGAGCGAAAAGGCGCACACGGGCAATAGCCGTCTTGCGTCGCCCGACTGCTTCGAAGTATTTTGTTGTTGGCTTGGTTGGTGTCATAAAAATTCAATGGCAGGCTTATTCTTTTATAATCAAATTCTTCATTCTCAAATCGCGCAGTTTGTTCGGAGGCAACATACGATAGACGGCGCGTCGAAAGACTTCTTTCATGCCGCTACGCCCGATCAAATGAGCCAAGGTCTCGCTATTCAAACCACCGCGATGGCCAGTATAAGTAACGTAGACGTCGCTGGCTTTCTTCTTGGCGGTGACTTCTGCCCTATCTACATTGATGATCTCAACCTTGGCATCTGCGACGGTATTCTTGGCAAAAGTAGCGGTATTCTTGCCCATGAGCAACGCCGAAGCCGCGCTGGCAATGCGTCCGATCTTCTTTCCATTTGCGTCTATAGTGTATTTCATGGGTTTATGCTCCTGCTTATCATTTATTAAACGAATTCGATCAAGGCCATCGAGGCTCCATCTAGATCGCGGTTCGGCATTTTGACGATGCGAGTATAGCCTCCTTTTCTAGACTTGTACTTCGGAGCTATCGTATCGACGAGAGCTTTGACTTCCTTGGCACCCTGAAGCCTCTCGCTCAAAAGACGCCTCGAAGCGACTGTTCCGACCATGGCTTTGGTGACGAGCTTCTCCACGAATGGTCGGAGCTCCTTGGCCTTGGCAAGAGTAGTCTGGATCCTTGAATCACGTATCAGATTGCGCGCCAAAGAACGCAAGAGAGCGTGCCTCTGTGTCTTCTCTCTACCGAATTTTCTTACGTTTGAATGGTGTCGCATGGTAATTAAGTGAAAAGTTAAAAGTCAGGATTATTGTTTAATAGTGATCCCGTGCTCTGCAAGAAGCTTCTTGATCTCTTGCATGCCTTTTGATCCAAGACCGTCTACATCCATGATATCGGCCTCCTTCTTCCTGGCCAATCCTCCCAAAGTCCTGACATTGGCATTGGTGAGAGCCTTGACTGTTCGTGAAGAAAGTCCCAATGAATCGATGCGTGTCTTCAAAAGCTCAGAATCGGCCTCTTTCTTGTTGCCATCGATACCGTCCTTTGAATCTGCAGTCTCACCAGAAGCGGCTGCTCCTTTCTCGGCTTCGGCCGGTTCGTCTTCTTTGAAGCCGACGATGGCTTTGAGCTGTTGGATCATGACCGTGATCGATTGTTCCAAAGCGACATGAGGAGTGATCGTGCCATCAGTCTCTATAGACATGCGGACCCTGTTAAAATCTGTCCTGTCGCCGACGCGCATATTCTCGACCTCATAGTTGGCTTTCTTGATCGGCGTAAAAGCGGCATCCAGAGTGATAGAACCGATATCGACACGATCGCGATGCAGAGTCTCCTTGGGCAC
Organism: uncultured bacterium; assembly: GCA_903825415.1. Taxonomy (GTDB): domain Bacteria; phylum Patescibacteriota; class Minisyncoccia; order Phycocordibacterales; family PALSA-1337; genus C7867-002. The sequence goes on along the minus strand of CAIKAN010000017.1, from coordinate 11,245 downwards.
ATATCCGAGGCCTTTCTCGGCTGTCATCTCGATCTCAAGTTCAGCGTTCTTCTCAGTGAGCGAAGCGATCTCGAGATCAGGATTCAAAACCTCGACCTGACCGGGCACTTCGATATCTTTGGCAGTGACCTGCTTCACACCCTTGATCTTGAGAGTCAGAGTTTGTGGCTCATCGGTATGGATACGGATGCGCAGCTTCTTCAAGCTGAGCAAGATAGTGATGACATCCTCTTTGATGCCTTCGATGGCTGAGAATTCATGCTCGACACCCTTGATCTTGACGCGTGTCACAGCGGCACCCGGCAAAGATGAGAGGATGATGCGGCGGAGAGAGTTGCCAAGCGTGTGGCCGTAGCCAGGATAAAGGCCGTCGATCTCATACACGCCGCTGGTTTCAGTCTCGCTGATGACCTTTGGTTTTGACGGAAGCACGATGTTGTATGTCATATATTTTTTATAAAATAAAAGAGTTATAATTATGCATTAAAAATGGGCATTGTCTACCTTGTGTAGAATTCAAGCACAGCCTGCAGATCGAACAATAGACCGCTCTGGTCTGCCGTAGGCTCACCAGTGATCTTGAATTCCTGCTTGTCCGCATCGACAGCGATCCAAGCGGCATGTTCGTTTGTCTTTAGCTTTTCGGAAAGATTGGCGAAAAGAGGCTTCTTCTTGCTGCCTTCACGGATCGTAATAATCTCGCCTACCTTCACTTTATATGATGGGATAGTCACAATGACGCCATTGACGCATAGATGGCCATGAGCCACCATCTGGCGGGCGGCAAACCTTGAAGTGACTGTTCCTGAACGAAAGATGACATTGTCTAGCCTGCTCTCGAGCAAATGAAGCAAGTTCTTGCTATTATCTCCAGTTGTTTGCAAAGCTTTCTTGACATAGTTGCCGAATTGCCCAGCGGAGACGCCATAGCTATAGCGGGCTTTCTGTTTTTCCAACATCTGTTCGCCATATTGGCTCTTACCACCACGACCGCGGCCCTTCTTGACCTTAGTCTGTGAGCGCATAGCAAATTTGGGATTCTGCGTCTTCGAAAAGACTGCTGCTCCCAAATAACGCGCCTTCTTGTATCGTGGTCCGATTTTCATGATGTTATAGGATAAGGATTATTATGATTACACGCGGCGAGGCTTTTTCGGCTTTGGTCCATTGAATGGCACAGGTGTCGCATCCTTGATAGAAGTGATCACTATGCCCTTGCTGATAAATCCTCGGATAGCGGATTCGCGTCCTGAACCGACGCCTTTGACTACAACGCTGATCTCCTTTACTCCCAAAGCTTGAGCTTTGAGGGCCAAAGTCTCTCCTATCTTCGCGGCTGCGAAAGGTGTGCCCTTCTTGGCGCCTCTGAATCCCGCACCTCCGCTCGATGCCCACATCAAAGCATTGCCATTCTTATCAGAAAGCATAATCTTGGTGTTATTGTAGGTGGATTGTACATGCAAAATGCCCGAGTCTACGCGCTTCTTTGCAGACACGGCCGCTACCTTCGGCTTTCCATCCGCTCCTTCGGCACCTTCAGTTGTGACTATCCTTTTTTTGCCCATGTTATTTAATTAAAAACTCAAAATTCAAAGTGCAAAACTTAAACTCCAAGCTCAAAACTTGATCGACTGCATTCCTTTTGATTTTTGAATTTAAGTTTTGCATTTTGCGTTTTGACTTTTGCGTTAATTATGTTTTTTCTTCCTTTCTCCTGCCCGATCCCATAGTCTTCCTGACGTTTCCTCGGACAGTCCTGGAATTGGTCTTGGTCCTCTGTCCTCTCGTGGGTAAATGCCTAGCATGTCTATTGCCCCTATAAGCCTTGATATCCTTGAGGCGTTTGATATTGCCAGCAACCTCTCTCTTGAGATCTCCTTCGATCTTGTAGCCTTCCACGAGCTTCCTGATCTCATTCTCCTGCTCTACAGTAAGCTGATTGGGGCGCATACCCGCATCGACTTTGGCAGTAGCCAGAATGAGCTTGGCACGAGGCCGTCCTATGCCATAGATCGCTGTGAGCGCGATCTCCATTCTTTTATTTTCAGGAAGAGTTATACCTATGATACGCATATATATTAAAATGATTACCCTTGTCTCTGCTTATGTCGAGGATTCGACTTGCAGGTCACGTACAAATATCCTCGTCTACGGACAACGATGCATTTGGCACATATCTTTTTGACTGAGGCTTTTACTCGCATTGCTTCTTTATTACTTTTTGCTCTTTCTAAAATCTTCTCGTGATCCGAGCCTTTCCTCCATAAGGATCTTGCTCAAGCTCAACCTTATCGCCAACTAGAACTCTGATACGGTTCATCCTCATCTTACCGGCAAGATATGCCAATATGATCGCAGATTTGTCGTTGAGCTCTACCTTGAACAAGGTATCCGGCAACGCCTCGACGACGGTACCAGACGAAGTAGGTTTCTTGGCTTTCTGTGCAATATCCATATTATGGACGTCGTGATATCATAGCAAAAACAGTCTAATAAAGTCAAGTGCTTATGCCTCGCGGGGCTATTTTTGTACAGTGATATCTATCTTGCTCTTGTCCTTGGGTATCTTAGCCCAAGGAGGGACGACCTGGCCGCTTGATTTCTCCAGATCAATAACGGCCGAATGCTTGAGCATCACTTTTTGAGTATCGGACAGCGAGATCCCGGCGAATTCACCCTTCATCTCTTCGACGGGTATGACTCCTACAAGCTTGAGATCGCCTTTCATCTGAACCAGGATATTGCTCTTCTTTTCAGGCATAAAATCCTTGATATTAGTTATCGAGAAAGAAAGGCTGGTCAATCCGACCGGATCAAAGGTCGAACCAGAGAAAATCTGCAACGATTGGGCACCAGCCAGCTTCAATATCAAGTCGACTTTTTTCAGAGCGATCGCATATACAGTAACTTCGGTAGACACGATAGCCGATTTCGGCTTATCGCCTGAGATAGTTGGAACAGAGGCCTTCGAGACATAAGCAGAATCATATACTACATATTCGGCTGAAATCTTACCCTTCAAGCGAGCGGTCAAGGAACTGACAGCTACAGACCGCAAAGCCTCTGTCGTCGAGGCTAGAGCGGCCGGACTAATTGACTTCTTGCTTCCGGAGAGCCCGCCAGTGATGTTGCCGGTACTCTTTCCGTAGATGGCAGCGAATTTTGTCGAGCTTGCATATGCCGGAATAGTGAAAGTATTGCCCGCATCAAGGCGAGAAATATTATACTGGGAGCCAGATTGATCAGCGATAATAGATACTGCGATCTTTCCCGGCGTTAGAGCGCCTCCTGCAGGTTTCTTGTAGCCGGGAATTGTCACCGACGAAGTCAATCTATATGTATTGCCTATATCATTGACCAAACGCGTTCCCGCTATCAACCTCCACGGCTGAGCGCTATACGTGTTGTATATGATGATCGATCCAGATGCTTTGCTTTGAACGCCTGGAGCATCTGTCGCTGGAACCGAGGTACTAGCGATCGTAGACTCACTGAAAAGTTCATACGAAAGCTGCCCATTTTGAGGCGCTCCGAATACCATTATCGGGCTATTCACAGTTATAGGTATGATCTTTGGGTATAAAGTAAACGCTGCCCTTGAAAAGTTTGCGGACGCAAAGTAGCCTATAACTCCTATCAATAGACAGACCCCAATCGCAATGAGAGCTATCCCTTTTGTGCGCTTTGAAACTCGTCCCTTGCTTGGTGCCTTATGAATAGGCAAGGCACCGGTAGGCATCTTTTGTATATGGATGGGCTTCATCAACGATCCTTCTCGCTTGTCTTGGGCCTCTTTGAACTTCCTGACATCATCTTTCATACGGGATTCAGAGGAAGGCTCTTCAGCCTTCTTACGGAGCGCAGGCGAAGGCTCCTCAGCCTTCTTGAGCGGCTTCTTTTCCGGCTCAACCGGTATATCCCTTATAGAACGCCTCTCTCCCGGGCGTATATCTTCGACTCTTCGCGGCATTATGATCTGATTATAACATACGCGCTTCTAAACATGCGAGATGTTATTCACAGCAATGGCATAAAGACCAGTCAATCTTAACATCTCTATATGAGGCGCGAACGAGACGAAAGGCGCCAATTGTTCTGCGGTGAATGATCCGATGTTGATCTTGGGGTATGCGGCTTCGAAGTTCGATATGAAGAAATCTTCATGCAAGCGCGATGTGATCAGGGCCATCCTAGGCAAATGATCGGCACATGAGGCTCGAGAAACAAGCTTTTTCAATTCGCCTATCCAGACCTTTTGCATATGCTCTATCGCTTGTATAGATCGCTTCGATAGATCACTCTCATCCAGATGTTTGCCGATCTGAAGAGATAGCAGAGAATCAGCGACCTTTTGGCTGGTGTGAGTCGCCGTACCTATGGATCTCACGATATTATTAATCCCGAGCGGAAATGATCCAAAGAACATGCATATGCTATGCTCTACCATGACTACATCTGTCAGCTCTCCATGTATGTGGATCAACAAATAGTTCGTCTGATCAGGTAAGATCGAGCGTATGCCTATATGCTGCAAAAGCAAGGATGAATGAAAGAATACGTCTTTGTCTCGCACTATCCCCGAACATATGTCGCGCAGATATTTCATCGTATCAGAGCCTGCTACGCTGACAGCAAAAGAGATGCGGAGCTTATCAGCTGTCTTATCTTCCCATCTAGCGACGGAATAACCATTGAGCCTGACATCGAAGATCTTCTCTTCAATGATCTCTATCCCATCTACATCATTGGCGACATCCAGATCTCGTTCACGTACGATAATGCCATCTATCAGCTCTCTAGAAATAATGGTCGGCTTCTGAAAAGTTTCGGTGATAGTGCGAGCCCTTGAAATGATCCACGGCGAAGAGAGCACGAAATGGATCTCTGAGATCGATTCCGGCAAGACTAACTCTTTCTGCTGCATGCGCCGATCATATAGATTGCGCCTAGCGGAATCTACAGCTTCTCCGATCATCTTTATGGTCATTGTTACCAGCCGCTGCATGCCTCCTATGTGCATATGAGGGACTGGCCACTCATTCATAGAAAATACATACGGTGGAGATTCATGTGTTATGAGAATGAGAGACGATCGCACTACCGAGCTTTGTACATCGATCAATAGAACAACCTTACCCTTTGACTGTTTGGAGAACATCGTGACTACATTTTACAATTATTCATGAAGATGAAGCAAGGAGATCCTTGTAACCTTTCACGACTATCCTAGCACTGCCTTGATCCTCCTCACCCCCTGCGCCACCGCTTCTTCTTTGAGTATCTTAAAATGCCATTTCCCTTCTGGTCCAGCCAATTCTCTCGTATTCTTGACATGAGGGCCACCGCAAAATTCTTTGGAATACGCTCTCTCCAATGAATCGCCGATATAATAGATACTGATCTCATCTCCATATTTTTCTCCAAAGAAATGCTTCGCGCCTGTCTTCTCGGCTTCTTCCTTGGACATCTTCACCTGTGTCATAGGCAAGCCGGCGGCGATCTTTTCATTCACGATCGCCTCGACTCTTTTCTTCTCTTCATCAGTCATCTTGGCTCCATGTGCGAAATCGAAGCGCAGCCTTTCTGTAGTGATATTCGAGCCCTTTTGCATCACGCCATTACCGAGCACATCAAATAGAGCCTGATGCAGGAGGTGTGTAGCCGTATGATATCTCACTACCATTTCGTTATTTGAATCTGCAAGACCGCCTTTGAATTTTTGTTCTGCACCGGCACGAGAAAGCTCTTGATGCTTCTTGAATTTCTCATTAAAATCATTCACGTCGATAGTGATCCCTTTCTCCTTGGCTAATTCCAGAGTCAATTCCAAGGGGAAGCCGTAGCTTGAGAATAGAGTGAATGCATCAACGCCTTTCTCGAATTCTTTCAGGCCCTGGTTCAAAGTCTCTTTAAATCGAGTCTCCTCTTTTAATATCTCAGCTATTACAAAATCTTTTTTAATGGCTACTTCCTTATAAACATTCTCATAATTGAGGATGACAGCGTTTACAATAATATCCAGTTTGGAACTCCCGTCTTCACTCATTTTAAGTAATTGTCCATGCCGTACTGCCCTCCTTATCAGTTTTCTCAAGACATAGCCGCGGTCTGTGTTTGAAGGAATGACACCATCGGTTATTAGAAATACCGCCGAGCGGATATGGTCAGCAACTATTCTCGCAGACTCGATCTTCCAATTCTTGGCCATAGTCTTCATCACATCCATCTCTGGCTTCAATAAATCAGTATCGAAGATATTATCGACATTTTGCATAACCATCGCCAATCTTTCAAGTCCTGCTCCGGTATCGACTGAAGGCTTTGGCAATTTACCGACGATCTTCCCATCCTTTTTCTCATATTGCATGAATACATCATTCCAGACTTCAACTACTTCCCTTTTGGAATCGGCTTCCAGGAATCGTTCATGGGTCAGACCTTTTCCGCCAAGAACATTCTTCACATCATAATACATTTCAGTATCCGGTCCGCATGGTCCATTCTCACCGGCCTCCCACCAATTGGAGCTGGCGGGCATGAAAAAGATGCGACCGTTCTCGGATTTTGAAGTGTCGCCTCCTCCATCACTGACTGTATTCGCTTTAAATATACCCTTCCAAATCTCCGCTGCTTCTACATCTTTGGCTGCAACAGCATCTCCTTCAAAGACAGTTACGTACAAGCGATTTGGATCCAGACCGAGGCCTTCTTCTTTTGAAGTCAAAAATTCGTAGCTCCATTTGATAGCCTCTTCTTTGAAATAGTCGCCAAGGGACCAGTTTCCCAGCATTTCAAAGAAAGTAGCATGGGTACGATCACCGATCTCATCGATATCTACCGTACGTAAACACTTCTGCACATCGGCCAATCTTGTAACTTCATGCCCATCTTTAATGAAAGGCTTGCCTAGCAGATATGGAATTAGCGGTTGCATTCCAGCAGTGTTAAAAAGAGTAGGATTGGTCACGCCCTTCTCATCAGAAGTGATCAGAGAGGCGGAATCGATGATTGTGTGCTTCCTATTCTTAAAAAATTGAAGGAATCGGCTGCGGATTTCGGAGGATTTCATGATGGGAGCATTTTAGCATAGTTATTATATCCATAAAACGACAAATCCCCGCAAAGTTCGGGGATTTGCTGATCTATCCTAATGGAATCAACCCTCAGCAAGTATGATTGTATGATAGTCTATTCAAAAAAATTGTCAACTTGACGGCCGCTTAACCCTGTGGAGGTAAGGGGAATCGAACCCCTAGACCAGCTTGCTGAGAGTTGATCTTCCACCAGGATACCCCCGCAGGCTTAAACAGTCGTCACAATCTGCATTATATAGATTGGTTATGAAAAAACGCTGAATTTCTGATAAAAAAGTGATAAAGTTTTTTAATTGGATACTAAAAAAACCTCGATACCCATTCGAGGTTTTTTCAAAGATTATTGCAGCGATGCTACAAAAAGCTTCATTTACCTGAACTTCCCCGTCAACCTCTCCAACCTCTCGATATCCTCCTCTATCTCCCTGAGCCCCTCCTGCCAGAATTCCGGCCTAGAAGTATCGATACCTATCTCCTTGAGAATATTCTCTGGTGAATCTTTACCTCCTGCAGACAAGAACTTCACAATGGAAGACCAGAATGACTTGTCTGCACGATACCTCCGAAGCATAGCCTTGGAGACGAGCATGCCGAAAGCATACGAATAGACATAGAAGAATCTACGGATATGGCTCCACTGCACGAACATATATCCATCATCCCGATCAAGCTTGAATGCTGGCCCTAAATATGCCGACATATTCCTATTGTGAAGACCCGCTAATTCTTCATGTGAGATGAATCCCTTTGAACGGATGGCATCATGCATGTCTTTCTCAAAATTGAAACAAGCGATCTGGCGGAAGACCGTGGAGATATCGTCATTGATCTTGTCGTGCAGCATGATGATCTTTTCTTTGTCTGATAGCTTGTCGGATACCGCTTCCATGGCGATCTGCTCGAAGAGCGTGCTGGCTGTTTCCGCCAAAGCCGTAGAATAACCAGAATAGATCGGACCCTGTTGCTTCGAATGCTCAGAATGCAAGGCGTGCCCGAATTCATGGGCAAGAGTCAGATATGAATGCAGATCATCCGTATGATTCAGAAGCAGGAAGACTGGGCTAGTATAGCCATGATTGCAATAGGCTCCGCCCACTTTGTTCATTCTAGGAAAAGCATCTATCTGGCCCTTATCGATATACGATTGCAATATCGCTGAGAATTTTGAATCGATGCCATTCAAGGTCTCTTTGAGGGCGGCTATTGATAGATCAAATGGGAAAGCGGATTTGACAAAACCTATCTTGGCTCCACGGTCGCAGTATGACAGCTTTTTTAGCTTCAATAGCTTGCTCTTCAGCCTATAAAAACGGTGGGAGATAGCAAAACCGTCGGTGACCGTCTTCACCAGCTTCTCGATAGATTCGGGATCATTCCTATACCCCAAAACTGTATTATCGTATGGCTTCGAGAATTTTCGCAGATGATCGTTGATCTTCTTGTTCGTTACGACAGCATTGATCTCCGCCTCCGAGAAAGGAGCGACCATCTTCAAGGCTTCATTCACTTTCGCAGCGAGAGCTTGCCTATCCTTCTGCTTGGGCAATTGTTGGATAATATTCAAAGCCTTGGCCAGAGGCCATATCTCTTTTTTCCAGACTATGGTCTTGGAATTCAAGATCTTTTCATTGCCCATCACCCACATATCATATGCCGGTAATGATTTCAGATTCATGATCTGCTCTTCTGCCACGCTGAGATTGTGCACGGCATCGCCGAAGACTCTCTCCAGGAATACCTTAAAATGCTCAAGCTTCTTGCTTGAAAGGAAGGTTTTTTGCTTTTCTAGCGAGATCTTACCCAATGAAACCAAAAAGAATGTGATCTTATTCTCCGCTTCTGTAAATCTATTCGCCAACAAAGCTAGTTGTGCAGCAGCATTTGTATTCGAAGACTCTATGTCTTTCAAGGAATAGAAATACATCAAAGGCTTTGGGAATGAATGCTCATTCAACCTTTCAAATGCGGTCAGGGCTTCCAGCAAAGCATCTCCATCTTCCAGATATGCCTTCTTATGAACATCGTACTTCTTGGAGAACGAATCGAATAAGCTCTCGATCTCTAAGACATCTTTCTCGATCTGGGGGTCAGTTGGTGATTTGTAGAGCAGACCGAGGTTCCAGATGATCTCCGGAGGTCTGACCTCCGCGCGCTTTTTTGGTGTTTTCATAGCCTTATGATACATGATTATTTGAAGAGTTCAACGAAGGTCGGACCTTCGGAAGGATGATTGACAAACTAAGCACTAGAGGTAATATCATGTCTAGAACAACAAACCATAAAAGAACCTTGATTATGCATAGATTCTGTTTGCCAGAAATGGCTGAAACTGGTCACATGTTGGGTTGGTTCGAACGCAGGTTCGATTTCCAAACCGCAGATTCGCACGGGGTCACCCACAACGTTTTGAATCCTATTGACATCAAACCTGCCCCCCTATTCAGTAGCAGTTGCGACAGGGTTTACGCATTAACTGCTGGAGAAACGTCTATCGCGATACCGGGAGGCATTCTGCATGCCAGACCGGGGTATGTGATCAGAATTGCCAAAGGCACCCCTCACTCCATCACCTGCATATCGCTGGTGGCAACGCAAATGATCGTAATCACGCCGCCATCCGAGACCAATGAATCGCTGACCCCGTTCACGGAGGAGACCCCGCTCAACGGGACCACAATCTGTTACAACCTACCTCAACCGAAACTCTCGGCTGACGGAACGACTGAGTTCAATTACACCATTCCCGAACTCAACATGTCCCTCACATACGAGCTCATTCCAATGTGTGCCGTAGCATCAAGGCAAACTCATCACCACAATTCCTCCATGGAAAGAAGATTCGTTGTCGATGGTCGCTGCACTCTGACTCACGGCGATTATGAGACTGAGCTTCAGCTAGGGCAATTGGTCGTGATTCCCATCGGTGAACCTCATGCTTTGGTCAATAACAATCAGCAACATGCCGCAGTGTTAACTTGGCACTGTCCTGCCTTGGCCCCAGCTGACACTCTCTGTCTGTGGCGTTGAGTGCTAAGCTGTATGACTGATCCGTTCGACACACCCCTGCCTAACCACGGCCGGGGCGGTTTTTTGTATTTCTTTATGAGTTGTATTCATTTGAAGAATTCAACGAAGGTCAGACCTCCGCATGAAAAAGGGCCGTTCCGAAGAACGGCCGCGAATAGACACACGATCAGAATAATTCCGTAACGAGATACGGCTGAGATCCTGGATCCTGTGAGGCGGTAATCAATACCGTCGTCTTTGACTCCGTCCGCTCACGCCAAGGAAGGACGAATACTTCCTCGAAATAGATCACCACCTTAGAACAAGGATTGCTGGCGTCGTTCGACGGCTGATAGTCTGGCACCGACCAGTCATGATTCGAGATATCGTTCTGCTTACAGATGATTCTGATTGCCAACCGGCCAGTCTTCCAATCGCAGATGACGGAGACTCCTCCCTCTATGGCTTTCAAGCGAGCATCCGCGTCGAGCATTTCCTCGAGTGTCTCCGCTTCACGCGATAGTTTCCCCATACTTTGGGCTTCGGTGGACAGATAGGAGAGCGCACCCACTGATAAGCTCACAATTGGGTGGATAACCGATCCGACATCGATCAGCCTTCCCAACGACTGAACTCCCTGCAATAAATGCAGAAGGAGGAAGCGAGCAAGTCTGGTAAAGAATCTGACGCGGTTCATTGAGAGGGCCGCTTCATTCTTCGCTTTCGCAAAGCTATTCAATAGAACCATCGTGCTTTCCATCGGCAAAGACTCACCATATCGCCGAACTATCTTCTCGAAACCATCCTCAAGCCATTGTGGGATCGAGTAGACAATATGAAGCCAGACCGTCGCGAGCCGTTCATTGTCGGATGGCAATCGGAATAGGTCTTCAATGATTCTCTCCAACAATCGCCGACGCAGTTCGGTTGTGAACGGTATCGGGTCTGTACAACCCTTGAATTCTTCCCCATTGATCATAGTCCTCTTACTCAAGAAGAAATCGTACAAGCGCAAGAGATGAGTCAATCTGTCAACCGCTTGCCTCACTGACCCGCCTGCACTTTTTTCATCATGATTTCCGTTCATATTTTAAGCTGTCGCAATCGACAAGATATTTCGACTCCACGGCGATGATGTACTCTCT
>CAIKAN010000016.1 GCA_903825415.1 uncultured bacterium | reverse complement strand
GGGCATACTCCATCGGAAATACGAAACCTGTACCGAAGCTGTAAGCTTCGAATCCCTTCCTCTCCGCAAATTTTCGAAAAAAAAGAAATCGCCGAAAATCGCACCATCGCAAACCACAGATGGAGGGCGACACGGCATTCCTCCCCTGACCCCTCCTGCCGTGTCGCCCGCATCTTTGTTGGCGTTTTGGGAAATTTCAGGCACTAAGACAAAGGGTGCACGAGGCGAAAAAACTAGGGCGCGGTCGCGGACGAGTGGGTTCGAACCGATCTTTTGGAAGAATGAACGAATTTTCGCTGTATCGGTGCTCTCTGCCAAAATAGCGGCTTGTTTAGGTTCTGAGCCATCAGATATAGCCCCAGAGGCCATAGAATCGCCCCAGGACGCTTCAATAAACGTTCCTGTAGAAAGTCAAAATGGAGGGGTAAATGCGCCAGAAAGCGAGGTGTCGGAACCTTCAAATGAAGCTCCGATTTCAGAGCCTGTTCAGGCGGTTTCACTGGAATCTGCGCCACCTGCGTCGGCGTCACAGACTCCGCAAGCACCACAGCCGCAATCGCCGGCGCAACAAGATCAGACCGGTTTCATTCGTGTCTTGCTCGCCAAAGCTCAAGCAAAGATTCAATTCAACAAGCGGAAAAAGCTGGACAAGATCATATTGTTCGCACAGAAAAAGAAAATCGTTGTCAATGAGGATATTCAAAAACTTCTTCACGTCTCAAGCGCCACAGCTACCAGATATTTGGTCAAGCTAGTCCAGCAAGGTCGTCTCGCACGTGTAGTGGCAAGTACCCCATATACTAGACACAGTTGTTCTGAAAGAATTGTACGGCGCGCATGCTAAAATCAGGTGGATTAATCATCTACTAACATGTCTACAATCGTTGACCAAGGGCTGAAAGACCGCATCATTGAAAAGTTAAAAAGCGAAGGCCTTACCGTCGGCCAGGCGTCCAAAGAGTTCGGGATCTCTAGAAACACTATATATGGCTGGCTCAGAAGAAAAGCTGGAGGAGATCCAAGCGCTCTCGAAATATCCAAGCTGCGTCGGGAGAACAAGGAATTGAAGGAGATCATCGGTACTCTGGCACTGGACTCGGAGCGCAGGAAAAAAAATAGCTAGAGCAAGAACGATGAAATTCCCCAAAAGCACCCTAGCGAAGAGGCTAGGGATCGCAAGATCTACCCTGTATTACAAATCCAAGAAGAAAGATGCTGATGAAGAAGCCCGGACACTGATCGAAGAGGTAATGATCGGAAATCCTGCATATGGCCACAAGCGCATAGCCCATGAGCTAGACTGGAACAAGAAAAGGGTTCTGCGCCTCATGAAGAAGTTCAGCTTGAGACCGAGGCTCTGTAGAGGCCAGAAATGGAAGAAGAAGGGCGATATCGGACTTGAACCTGCTTCATATGAGAATCTGGTCTCCAACTGGTGCCCCATTGAGCCTAATGTCGTCTGGTTCGCCGACTTCACCTACTTGAAGGTCAGAGACTCCTTCCTCTATCTGGCTACGGTAATCGACGGCTACACTAAGGAAGTCTTGGGATTCTCCATCTCCAAGAGGCACAACCGGCAATTGGTGAAGTCCGCCACCATTGATGCCATTGAATTCAGAAAGAAGCTGCCGAAGATATTCCACTCTGATCAAGGTTCGGAGTATCAGTCCGAGGAGCATCTAAAGCTCCTGGAGAATATGGGGGTCTCGGTTTCCATGAGCGAGAAGGCCAGTCCTTGGCAGAATGGCCATCAAGAATCATTCTACTCACAATTCAAGCTGGAATTAGGCAACTTGAACCACTTTTCCGAAGGAGAGATCGTCGAGAGGATCTATCAACAGATCTATTACTACAACCACCTGAGGATACACACTACTCTTAAAATGTCGCCGCGTAAGTATTATTTAAATCACATGAACAAGAGTGTCTGAAAAAGGGGGTACTTGCCATTGATTTTCCACCAGAGGGAGAAGATAACGTCATTTGTCTAGACCCTGAAGGCAAACAAGTTAAAGCAGCGCGAAGATTTGTATGTCTTTGGAAAGACAATAAAGCGATTCACAGGCCTGCGTCGCTTCCCACAGGAACTAAGGTTTCCGTCGAAGGATCTGCAGAGTTCGTGAGACAGCGGGCCATTCGGATCGAACAATTTCGACAGAACGCAGACCAACGCAGGAAACGACTTCTACCCAAAGCTATCGAAGCTATGTGATTTTGGTGCGGACTTGCTTTCTTGCACGGTTCGAGCGAGATAGGGATCGTGGCGGGAAAACGCCACGATTCAAGGCTGTGTAAGGCTTTCGAAGACTCGATCTGAAGGCATCGCTCAGGTAAATCTTGTCCGCATCCCTTTCGACCGCTCCTCGCCAGGATGCGGTCTTTTTTAAAAGTTTATCAACTTAATTCCCTGTTATTTCTCCTTAGTCCACGGTTCCGAACCCGTCCAACAGACGGAGCCGTGAAGAAACCTCTCTTTAGAAATATCATTTCAATATACAGAAACATGATTCAAATATTTGTTGCACTTACTTATTGAATTCATTCAGAATATATTGACAACAGTAGACTTAATGATAATATCTGTTTTGGACCTGTTAAATACAGGTGCTATGACCACAACAAAAGAAAGACCAGAAAGATGGCACCAAAAACAATTCATCCCCTGTTTCCGCAATACCTGAACCAGGGATCGAAAGGAGGAGCCGCTACCCTCCTCCAGCTCCTTCTACAATCGAAATTCCCAGATGCTGGGGTTCTGGCTGACGGCGATTATGGCCAAAAGACCGCAGACGCTGTGAAGCGCCTCCAAGCCGAGCTCAATGTCGAGCAAGACGGAAACTTCGGACCCCAAACGAGGGCCAAATGGAAAGAAAATGGCGGACCCGATATCGACGGTATCACCGTGGCCAAGTTCAGACGGCAAAATGTCGGCGCTGAAGCTCCCACGACTTAAGAGGAGCATTGGCGCGCCACTCGCTCTTCGCTCTGCAGGCTCCAGCCTAGCAGGGCTTTTTTATTTTCAGAGTCAAGTAACCTACGAGAGAAAATGATATTCACCGGAGTCTGCGCAATCGTCCCAAATATGCTACAATCGCAGTCAGCATTAAAAATGCGGCATTATAAAAATTAAGTCAGATAACCATTCATGGCAAAAATAAAGTCAGTCAAAGCCAGAGAGATATTAGACTCAAGAGGCAATCCGACGGTCGAGGTCGAGCTTACCCTCTCTAACGGTGCATTCGGCCGAGCCGCCGTTCCTTCAGGCGCTTCTACAGGCAGCCACGAAGCAGTAGAGCTGCGCGATGGAGACAGCAAGCGCTACAACGGCTTGGGCGTAGAAAAAGCCGTCAAGAACGTCAATACCATCATCGCCAAAGCTATCAAGGGCAAAGATTTCGATCAGCGCTCGCTCGATGAACGCATGATAAAGCTCGATGGTACGCCCAACAAGAGGACTCTAGGCGCCAACGCCATCCTCGGAGTCTCTATCGCTTTCGCAAAGGCCGTGGCTGATAGCAATGACCTCCCTCTTTACAAATATTTCAACAAAACTGCCAAAATCGGCTTTCCTGTCCGTCTGCCAGTTCCGATGATGAATATAGTCAATGGCGGCAAACATGCCGAGAATTCAGCCGATATCCAGGAATTCATGGTGGTTCCGGCCGGTTTCTCTTCATTCAAAGATGCACTACGCGCGGGCACAGAGATATTCCATGCTTTGAAGAAGATCTTGAAGGAAAAAGGCCTTGCTACAACAGTCGGAGATGAAGGAGGCTTCGCCCCTTCATGCAGTTCCAATGAAGCCGCTCTGGAACTCATCATTGAGGCCATAAAGAAAGCTGGATACAAAGAAGGAAAGGATGTCTTCATCGCTCTCGATGTCGCTGCTACCGAGCTTTACAAGGATGGGCAGTACCATCTGGTCAGAGACAACAAAGTCTATGGCTCCCAGGAGATGATCGGTTGGTATGAATATCTAGTCAAGAAATATCCCATAGTCTCAATTGAAGACGGTTTATCAGAAGATGATTGGGATGGCTGGAAGCTACTCACCGAAAAGCTCGGCTCAAAGATCCAATTGGTCGGAGATGATCTATTCGTCACCAATATCGAGAGGCTGTCCATGGGTATAGAGAAGAATACGGCCAATTCTATCCTCATAAAGCTCAATCAGATCGGAACTGTGTCGGAGACCTTCGACACGATCGCTCTAGCAAAGAAGGTCAACTACACATCTGTCATCTCTCATCGTTCAGGAGAGACTGAGGATACGACTATAGCTGATTTTTCCGTAGGAACTGGCGTTGGACAGATCAAGACCGGTTCTCTGTCTCGAACTGACCGTGTAGCTAAGTACAATCAACTGCTCCGCATCGAAGAAGAATTGGGAAAGAAAGCCAAATTCGCTGGTAAAGAGATGTATTCTAGGTCATAATTTCTTATCCACTTAAATATGTCACTTATCAACAAGTTGTGAACAGCTTGTAACCTGTTTTATCCTCAACTGCTGTTTGACTAATCCTGGAACTGTAATAAAATGATACCAGGTTAGCTCGATGGAGAAGATCCTTAAACACAATATTCAAGGGTCCAACAACAATCCATGATTCGCTCTGGATTCGGACACCACTTAATTTTTTCGGAATCTCTCTCCAGTCAGCGACCGATATATGCATAAAAACCCGCCTCGGCGGGTTTTTATGTGGCTCCTTACAGAAATAGGACTAAGCTTGTGTAGGAGGAACCGGTGTGGTTGCCGGAGGCACTGGGGCCGGAGCTGGCTTTTTTGCCATATTAATATGACGGGTGGGTTAGCTCCCGTGGCTAGTATTATAAGACCTCATCAAGTGACATCTGCCTTCTCTCATTAATTTGACATGTGGTCAAAGCATGCCACAATATAACCCCTTAACCATGAGCTTTATGGGTGTGTTATAATCATGGAAATATTACAACACTGTTTTTAATATCAGAATATATCCTCGTATATATTCTCCATCTTCTGACTTTTTGGTGCCAGTCCATGTCCTCGTCATTTCAGTCGTAGTAGTACCGCTAGTCCATTTTCCTTGGAAAGCCCTACCATCATTCGAGATCTTCAGCTCCACACGACCGCTCTCATTCTTGCCATTATCGATCTTCTCAATCCAATCACCCCTCAAAACAGAACCGAATGTGCCGATAGGCAGAAAACCTGAGATGCGGCTTTTTAGATATCCATCTCTATATTCATAAGGCCCGCTGACATTCAGACTATTTTGACTAAGTGTCATAAGACCATAGGAAGAATCCCATGTTCCCTGCCAAATATATATCTTTATCCAGCTCATATAGATCAATACGATGGCAAATATAATAGCTATGCTATACCAGAAAATTACTTTCTTCTTATGCTCGACTATCTCAGGATGCTTCAGTGCTTCATTATTTTTCTTTGAATTTCGAACAGCCATGATCACCCCAAAAACGATTCCGGCAAGAGCGAGAACGAACGCTAC
Organism: uncultured bacterium; assembly: GCA_903825415.1. Classification (GTDB taxonomy): domain Bacteria; phylum Patescibacteriota; class Minisyncoccia; order Phycocordibacterales; family PALSA-1337; genus C7867-002. Next base: position 9,211 of record CAIKAN010000016.1, on the reverse strand, counting down.
CATCAATGGCCACACCCCTCCAAGAGCAGCTGCGCTCTCTGCAACAACTGGCTGAGGTTTGGCTGCATCAGTACTCTTTTTTCCAGAGATCATGGACATCAGTGCGCTATTGCTCAATATCGATTTACTCGACAATGCTTGCAATATTATTTCATTGCCTTCGGTGTCCTTGGAAACAGAATACAAAGCATATGTCGTATATCCGTTGGATTTGATGACATGCTCCTTTGCCGGCGCGCTTTTCCCTAGAAAATCAATAGTTACAGACTGAACCTTACTGAAATCCATCTTGATATCAGGATTCTTAAAAAAGGTCATAATTGACCAATCGCTCTTATCTTTGGCTTGCCATATTTCTAATGTCGTCGAGCTGTTAGTTTGGACATAAAAAGGCTCCGGTATATCCAAACAAATACCGATCCTTCCACAAACCTCCTTAGTCACAGGAGCTGGCGTTGAGCCGCTACTGGACGCGATCGGCATAGAAGCATCCGTACTCGCATATGCAGTCTCGATCAATATCGGCCACAAGAAACTCCCTGGGCGAGAAGGCGGAACTATAGGTATTACCTGATACTTACTGCTAGTCTCTCTGGGTGGCAATTCTACAAAGCTATAATTATTCGGATCGAGATCAAAAGTCTTGTTATTTATCGACACTCTAACCCATGCATGAGTATTGTCGAACACTATAGAACTGTTATATCCAGAATCAGATAGGGTATTAGCCAATACAGACGATAAATGTCTACAAACACCCAAGCCGCTTTCTAGAGATTGGGCCATAGAATACCCATCTGCCTTATCGCTAGGAGTTATAGTCTTTTGTACATAATCGAATATCTTCCCGATATTCTCCTCAGAAAGTCCTTGTAGAGAAGATGAGTAGTCCTTGATATTATTGTATGAATCATAATTTGATCCACTTGCCTGAACGAATTCTGAATTACTACCCACCCTCCAGTTGGTCACAAGTCCCTGAAGGCCAGATTCCTCCAAAGCACTACCTATTATCCGAAAAACCATCAAACTGCTATCCGAATATGGATTCATATCCGGAGTGACCATACTTGAATAATAATTCTCCCATGCCCCGACATCGTTTTTCGAAACTATCGCCCATCTGGTTCGGCCTTGTGCATCGTCAGGAATACGCACCAGCATTGTAGATGGTGTCAGTTTGCTTTTGAGATCGGCAAGATCCGTAGATACAGGAGTATCGGCTGTGATCAATTGGCCCAAAGATGTTATCCATCCATGTCCATTACCAAGACTATAATCGCTCCCACTGCTATTCGCATCTGAATCGCACACCGTCTGGTTAAAATCACCCATATTTGTCGGCCTGTTCAAATACTCATCTAGAGATACACAATCTTGATTTGAACTCCCTGCCTTATTCATGCCTTCGGTGCTTTGTTTCACCGCCTCACCAGGAGGATACACATATGGAGCGTTTTCAGAGTTCAGCCCCCCGCCGTTAGACCCAGATACTGGTATATGAGGAGTATCTTTGAAATAATCCACGACTTGAGCTCTCACTGTCGGCAAAAACGTCAGGTAGATGGCGACAATGCATACGAGCAGAGATATATGAACCTTCTGTTTATTTAAATTATTCACCTTGAAGCGTAAGAATACTCATAATGGTAATAATCGGATTTGGGATACATAGCTGATATCTGTGAAATAGATTTCGCCGTCATAAAATCTTTTCCAGAATAATTAAATGATAAGCTCTCTAGCGACTTGGTCAAATTGCTCCCTCTAAATATCCTGACTATCTCGATATCAAATTTATTGTCTGTGATAGTCCTGGTCTCAAATAGTAGATCCTCGCCGATCCCATCATTCTCTTTGATTACTCTGATCATGGTAGACGGATCATATTTGAGATCATCTTGGCTCGTACTAGAAGCATAATGATCCCAAGGATACCACTTGCCATCAGCATTCCAATCAGTTGAACCAACAGACAGCTGCAATCCGCTCAAGGTTGAAGTGCCTATTGCCACTAATTCTCTCATATAGCTTGTGACATCCTTGCCAGAATGGTCTATGACCATTCCATTTTCAACGCTAAAAGTCGAAGTCGCGATTGCTGCACCATTACGATCCTCGATAGTTTGATCTATCCTAGACACATCACCAAGTCTGGCGAGAGATGAATAATCGTTCAGCCAGCTGGCAGTGCCTGTAAATCGTAACGAAGTCTGATCAACGGGAATATTTTGATTAAGTAATGATGGATCTGAGCTATTTGCATTAACAGAACCTGAAGGCGAAGACTTGGAAGATAAGTCGATATCATTCGCATTACAGGCAAATTTTCCTAGATTCGATCCGACAGATTGATTGAATGCGATATTAAAGACACCCTTGGCGATCTCGGCCGGACTTTTGCCGCTCTTAGCTGCGGCAAGCATGTTAGTGACTACGCAAGGACACATAGCTTTGAATCCCTCATATTCAGAAGACGGCATCTTCGTCCCAGCTGCGACCCAGATCATGGCGCTATTGACTTTGCATACCACAGAAGCAAAGGCGCCTTGATTGAAGAATAAGCCGTATACCACAAACCCTCCTATTCCAACGGAACCGATTACTCCGATGGCAAATATGGCAATGATCGACTTGATCAGTAAAGAACCTCCTTTAGTAGCAAGGTGAGCAGACGTCGAAACAGGTGCATCGGCAGCTTGGCTTTGTGCCGGCACCACATTGGAATTGCCGTTGGCCGTAATAGACCCAGAAGCGGCACTGAAGGCTTCCTGGATATCCTGAGCCGGCCAGCCTTGTCCAGAAAGCGATGCTTTCAAAGCCTCCGGAGAATAGCCGGCAGCGAGCTGAGTCTTGATATATGAGATTATCTCTGGTGTGACCATCTGATTATTTTGTAATCGCTAGATCCGCCCCGCGATGATCTCCGCCAAACGCGTCAGATACTTTGCGCGCAAGCTCGGCTCTGGAGCATAACCATCATAAGCGACGGTCACAGTCACTCCATTCTTCAGAAGATCCAGGACTCTATCTTTCATTATCCCTTCATTGCTGAATATGCATGATTCAGAGCCGATACCAGCGGCACGTCCTGTACCAGCCTTGATCTTATCTGCACAAGTCTTTTTATATGCATCGATCGCGTACGAATCTCCTTTGGTCGAGACGCTCAAATGCCCATCCTCAGAATAATCCGTGAGATCTGCGGCCTTTCTTGCCCAGTACAATATACAATCGCCGCCAAGGTCCTTCTTTATCTTGATCGTGACTGTTTCGCTATAACCGAAAACATCGCTTATCTCTCTCGCGCTGATATGCGCATCGCAGGAGCTTGAATTGCTGCCCGCAACAGGAGCATTCGGAATGCTATTCCTAGCGATAGGCTCGCTATTTGTTGGAGCCGTATGAGTAATATTATCGGGAATATTACTTCCATCAGAAACCGAAGAAGTCACATCCGTCTGACGGCTGCTTCTAATGAACACAAAATATGCTGCTACAGCGATGATAGCTACTATGATTATCCACAAGATCATAGACGAACCTTTTGTCTTTGAATGTTCCATGAGATCATTTATTACCAAGGATAATAAGGCGTGAGCTTGGCTGAAACAGTCTTTGCATACCAATAATACACGCCAAGGTGAACAACCAAAGCGATTATCCATCCGATGAATAGGCCGAAGAATCCCACAGCCGCATATCCTGAAGTAACGGCGACAGCTGCAGCTCCAAGGCCAAGCATAGCAAGAAGGCCAAAAGCAGCGGCGATTATAGTGACGACTAGAGTCGGCTTCCAGAACAAAGTGAACATATCATGGATATATTTCGAGAGAAATGGGACTGTCTTGACCCAATTATGGATAGGATCGTAAAGGAAATAGAATACTGCTCCACCGATAGCAGAACCGATCGCTCCAGCGATCAGGGCCATGATCAGTACGCCGATATTGAAGTCGCTATAGAAAGACGAAAAGTGGAACATAGATATCAACATACCCAAAAGAGCATTGATAGCATAGACTATAGCGCCATAGATAGCGAAAGTCTTTATCGTTTCCATGAATTTCTGATTCTTCTGTAACGAATCAACAGAGAATCCAGAACCAGCAGGGCTTGAAGGGGCAGGCGCTGGCGGTACCGGAGGCATCGTAGGAGCAGGTGGCACTGGAGGCGTCGAAGGGGCTTGGCTAGGATTTGATGGGGGCATAGATTTATTACTTTAAACTATTATTAACGTATTGATTGTACCATCCAAACGGCCATATCTTAATGTCTTGTTATCCACATTTGCCGCAAAAAAGCTGCTCACTTGTATGAGCAGCTTCTTCAGGGCTATATCCTATTCCAAATAATAATGCTTGATCGGCTCCAATGTCTTTTCGTCCAGCTCATAGACCAATGGCGTTCCCGTCCTTATCTCCAGCTTTACTATATCATCATCGCTTATATGATCCAGATATTTCGACAGCGCTCTCAAGCTATTGCCGCTAGCAGCGATGATCAGCCTCTTGCCTGCCTTGATCTTGGGTATGATCTCTTCATTCCAATATGGCGATACTCTAGCGATCACATCCTGTAGAGATTCGCCATGAGGCAATTCCTCGTGGCTCAATCCTTTGTATTTGGGATCATTGCCAGGATACCTAGGATCATCTTCAGTCAATTGTGGCGGCCTTGTCGCATAGCTACGGCGCCATTCCTGAACCTGTTCAGGGCTATACTTGGCAGCCATATCTTCATGTCTCAAGCCTTGAAGAGCACCATAATGCCTTTCATTCAATTTCCAGGAATAGTTGATAGGCAATTCATTCTCGCCCATCTCATTTAGCACTATCTTCAAGGTCTCTATAGCTCTATTCAAAAGCGAGGTATAAGCGATATCGAACTTGTAGCCTTCGCGCTTCAATGCCTTGCCGGCATTATGCGCCTCATTCAAACCCTGCTCTGTAAGATCCGACTCTGTCCAACCGCAGAATCTCTTCTCCTTGTTATAAATGCTCTGTCCATGACGGATCAAAATTAATTTGTACATGGGCGTTATTCTAATCTATCTTCTTCCTGACCACAAGCGCCCCTATATATCTGACCATGAGTATGGTGGCAGTCGTGCAGAATATTCCCAAAGACCAACCAGCTATGACATCTGAAGCCCAGTGGACATTCAAGACGAGACGCGATACTCCGACAGCCACGATAGCAAGAGTGCAAAAGACGATGAACCATTCCCTTTTGACCCAGGAATGGATCTTGGGTGCGAATAGATAAGCGAAAGCGACCAAGAAAGCAGCTATCATAGTCGCATGTCCAGATGGAAAGCTCGGATCGCCTACTATGGTTTGAAGAGCATTAGATGGCCGATCGACCATAAAGAATGCTTTCATCGATTCAACTAGAAAACCGGCACTGCCAACAGCAACTAACATAATCGTCCCCGATCGCCATTTCTTTTTCCAAAGAAATGCCAGTCCCAGCAGAATGCCAAGTCCTGTCGTTACTACCGTACCACCTATAGTGCTCGCAATATTGGCAAGTGTAACGATAAAATGATGGCTACTATTCAATCCCGCCATGAATATATTCACCGCAACATCGAATCGCGGCATCGATGGATTACCTGAAAAAGTATCCTGGATCATCTTTGCTAGAGACCAGAATGAGACCAGGCTCAAACCAAGGACGAATAGCTCATATTTTCGGAATACATGAAAACGCATATTGACGAATCGATATCCCCAGATGACTAGAATGCCGAAGATGACTGCTGCAACAGTCAGTTTCCCGAAATACCCCGCGGCCGATTGATACCCCATGCCGAAGATATAGCCGATCATAACAGAAGATACTGACCAAGAGATGCCACCGATCAGATTATAGATCCAAAACTTCTTCACGTCGGCATGACTGGCCCCGACCACGAAAGGCATGAAAGCTCTGGTCAAAGGATTGAAGCGCCCGATGATCATAGCTTTGCCGGTATGAGTGCCGACCAAAGCTCTGGTCTTCTCGATATATTCATCCTTAAAAGCAAAATACGGCCGGATCCGATCGATTAGGCCCATGCCATATCTCTTCCCCAGATAATATCCGATGCTGTCTCCAATAACCGCGCCCAAGGAAGCCAAAGCAAAGACGATCCAGATATTGAATATGCCGATCTTGGCCAAGAAGCCAGAGATAATGACTGCTGTATGCCCTGGCAAGGTCGTGCCTAGAAGCGGTATAGCTTCGAGGATAGAGATGATGAGGAGGAAAGCGTATCCGCCATGCATCGCTCCAGCTTCGACATAGCTCACTATCGTTGAAAAGAAATGTAGATGCATGATGTTTTATTTTGCTACCATAACGGCTTCTTCAAAAGCGATCGACAGCAATCTCGAAGCGCCATCGCTGCCCATTGTAACACCATAGAGGACTCCGGCATGCGACATGGTCTCGCGATTGTGGGTGATGAGGATGAGCTGGGATCTCTTGGAAAGGCTCTCTATCATATCTCCATATTTCTTGGAATTAGCTTCGTCCAGAGCGGCATCCGTCTCATCGAGGATGATGAAAGGGGGTGGATTCACTTGTGAGATCGCGAACAATAGAGCAATAGAGGTCAGAGCCCTCTCTCCTCCGGAAAGCATCATAAGCCCTTTAACTTTCTTTTTTGGAAGGCTGACATTCACTTCAAGGCCTTCCGGCACCTGCTCCTCCAGGCTATTATCTTCATTAAAATCGCCCTGAATAGAATCGCCGCTCAAGGCTTCGCCCAGCTCCGCCAGATCGCTCTTTGACTTCCTTTTCACTTCCTTCACCACAGTCAATTCAGCCTTGCCTCCACCGAACATCATCACGAAATATCTCTGGAATTCGTCGTTGATCTTCAAGATACCGCTCTTGAATTCGAGGTCTATGCGCGCATCCAGCTCCGCTATGAGATTCATAAGCTCAGTCTTGGCTTTCTCCAGATCTTCCAATTCTCTAGCCAAGAAAGCATCGCGCTCTTCGGTCTCCTTGTATTCCTTCATCACTTCCGCTCCGCCTCCAGCGCCGGCATCTTCCAGGCGGATCTTGATCTTCTCGATGCGCTTCAGGCGCTCCTCCTGTTGAATCCTATCGATCTGAAGAGCCCCGCCGTTCAAAACATCCCTGAATTCTACAGCTTCTCTTCCAGCAATGATCCCAGCTTCGCCCAATTCCCTTTTGAAATTCTCCTCGTCGCGCAGCACGACGTTCAATCGGCCAGTTAAGTCATTGATGGTGTTTCTGACTTCATTCTGCCTGGCGATTATCTTGAAGACGTCTTTCTCTGCCTCTCTGTTCGTATCTTTCTCGCTCTCGATATTATGCCTCAATTCCTCGCGCTCTCGGATCAAGCCAGCTTCGCTTTCGGAGGCCATCTTCAGTTTCGTCTCAAAGCCCTCCTTTTGCTTTGACAGCTCGACGATCTCTTTCTCAGCATCAGCGATAAAAGCTGAATCGGACCTGGCTCTGTGCTTATCGATGAAGCCACGCAAAGCCTTGACTACTTCTTCGAATAGCTTCTTCACATCTTCGATAGCCCTGAATGACTCGACGGAATTGACGACCTCTTCCACATCTTTCAAATAGACGGTCTGAAACTCCTCTCTCTTCATCTTCTCTTTCTCTTTTTCGATCGCCCTCTTGTTGGCAGAGATCTCCCCTTCGATCTTGCCGAGCTCCCTCGTCACAGAATCTTTCTCCGATCTCATGGCGGCGATCTTGCCCTCGAGAGCGATCAATTCATGGCTCTTTTCATCCTTGTTCTTTGAATTGGAAAGCACTGCTTTGGCTCTTTCCAGAGCGGACTCCAACTCGGACAGCTCTTTCCTTGGTTCAGTCAACTCGATAGTCAGCCTTCCTTTCTCCGTTCTAATATAATAGTCCTCGCTGTTGAAATATTCACGGTAAAGACCGACGAGCTCTCTCCTCATCTCCTCGCATTTCTCGATCTTCTCCACTTGCTTCTTCAGGAATCTCAAATGAGGTGCGATCTCGCGGCGGAGCGATTCCACCTGCTTCATATTCTCTTCCGTTCTCTCTAGTTTATGGATGCTCTCTAGTTTTTTCCATTGATAGGTCTTCAGTCCAAGCGCATCTTCGATCATTTCTCTCCTCTCTCGGATCGAAGCTGAAAGGATCCGATCCGCTTCTCCTTGGGAAATAATATGATGTCCAGTAGCGCCTATATGCGCACCGGCCAATAGTTCGATGATATCTTTCAATCTGACCTGGCTGCCATTCACGATATATTCATTGGAATTGTCTCGATTGACCGCCCTCTCGATAGCGACCTCATCAAAGTCGATCGTAGGGAACATCCTCCTCGAATTGTCGAAAGTGAGCTTGACGCTGGCCCTATTGCTCCTCGTAGCATCCCCTCCACCGTTCCAGATTAGATCCTCGCCGCGTTTGCCTCTCAAAGACTTGATCGATTGCTCGCCCAAGACGAATCGGAAGGCTTCGGCGGCGTTAGATTTACCTGAACCGTTCGGCCCGACTATTCCCGTGATAGCAGAAGTGAACTGGAGAGAGGCTTTCTTGGCGAATGACTTGAAGCCGGATAGTTCCAGAGATTTCAGATACATAGCGTATATTTTAGCATTTTTCCTTGAATTGGGAATGTTGCACTTAGTCTGTACCGACTGCACAAAGCTCAAAATTGACATATATGTTTTATATATGGTACGATGTGTTTAGATTGCTATGAATACAAACACATACGTCACTATCGGTTTTGTCATCTCATTTTTGATGCCATGCATCGGAGCGCTTCTCACCGACAAGTTCGGAGTGTCGATATGGGCGTGGCTTCCAGCCTCCATATTGATTTCCCTCTTGATCTTACTCGGGACCTTGTTAAGACTGAAGCGGGACCGCCAATGTACTCCACGACGACAGTAAGTCTGCTCGGTGAAGAAACCGTGGTTGCGCCCAGAATCCCCTTCCCCCGCCGTCTCTTCCAGAGACTGCGGGTCATTTTTATCTCAAATATTATATCCGTTTATATTATTCGATTGAACTGAACATTACTAGCAAGCCAAAAACTATAAAGCGCTCAAATAAAAAACTAAGTATATTGAAGTCAAGTCCGACCAGCACAAAAGTCCCTGAATGAATCAAAGCCATTCTTTGTATTCAATTAACGAGCCTCGTATGGCGTACCCCTTGTCCACACTGCGTATATGAGATGCACTAGCTTTCT
>CAIKAN010000015.1 GCA_903825415.1 uncultured bacterium | reverse complement strand
GGAGGTCCGACCTCCAGAAAAGTATGTTATCATGTCTTCTGGAGGTCCGACCTCCAGAACTTATCAGCGTAAAGCTAGTCTAATCACTCATTAATATGGCAAAAAGAATCAATATGCGCCCGCATACTTCGCGATCGGCCAAGACCAAGAAGCGTCTGGCTAAGAAGAACGCATGGAAGTCCGCAACGAAAACAAAGAAATAGCGGTATTTGGTGGAGGATGCTTCTGGTGCACGGAAGCCGTCTTTACTTCTCTAAAAGGAGTGTCTTCTGTCGTACCTGGGTATATGGGAGGGAAGTCGGAGAATCCAAGCTATGAAGAAGTCGCTGCTGGAAATGGCCATATAGAAGTGATTCGTCTCGAATTCGATCTCTCGGTCATTCCTTTCGACGACCTCTTGAATGTCTTTTTTCATACTCACGATCCCACGACTCGGAATAAGCAAGGGAACGATGTCGGCCCGCAATATCGTTCGGTGATTTTCTATTTGAATGAGGAACAGAAGAGTAAAGCTACCAAGTTTATCGATGAATTGAACGCTTCACATGCATATGCAGATCCTGTTGTTACGGAATTGCGCCCCATGCTCGCTTTTTTTGAAGCCGAGGATTATCACAAGGAATTCTATGAAAGGCACAAGGATGAGCCTTATTGCCAGATCATCATCGCTCCTAAATTGGAGAAGTTACAGGAACGGTTCAAAGAGCTGATAAAATGAAAAAACGCTTCTAAAATAGCCTTAGTTCAAGCCATAAATGAGTGGTAGAGTCGAGTAAAGTGAAAAGTGCTTGACAATTACTTTAGATATGATATACTGATACAGGTCAGTTATTTTACAGGTTAAGCGCGACGGTTTACTTTGGGTTCAACCCAAAAAGACGGCACTGTGCTGGATACAGGCTGTGGTAAATCGATTTTGTGTGTTATTTGCGCCAGGACAAACACACTGAGAACGGTTGACTTCGTTCAAACCATTATCCGGTTTAGTCGCGGATTTGTTTTCGGGGCTTGCGTCGGTAATCCAGTATCGACAAAGTCCCATTTACCTTCGGGCCGCGTTCAACACAGGTTGTTCGCGGCCCTTTCTCATATTCGAATTGTTGAGATAATAGCCAGTGCGATATTTTGGGATTACTTCTTTCCTTTCTTTTTCAACTCAATACCCAGTTCTTTCAATTGTTTTTCAGTGACTTCCGAAGGTGCGCCCATCATGAGGTCTTTGCCTTCTCCGGTCTTGGCGAAAGGAATGACTTCGCGAATATTGGGCTCGTTCTGGAGCAGCATGCATAGGCGGTCGAAGCCGAAGGCTAATCCGCCATGTGGAGGAGCGCCGAATGCCAAGGCTTGCATCATATGGCCGAAATTGCTCTCGATCTTTTCTGGAGGGAAGCCCATGATCTCAAAGACTTTGGTCAGAGCTTCAGGATTGTGATTGCGGATGCCTCCGCCACCTATCTCGAATCCATTCAAGACCATATCGTATTGGGCGGCGACTATCTCGCCGATATTCTTCTTTTCCAGAAGGTCTTTCTGATATTCTGGCTTTGGCGCCGAGAAGGGATTGTGTGTGAATGTCCAGCCGCCCTCGTCGGTCTTTTCGAAGAAGGGGAAGTCTATGACCCAACAGAAAGCCAAGAGATTCGGATCATTCTTGTCTTTGCGCAGATCAGGCTTGTCTTTGCCGTATTTCTCCATGGCTTCTTTGTAAGAAAGGCGCGGGAAAGGTAGCTCCTGGATCTTCTTTTCAGGATAGAGGGTCTGAACGAGGGTCGTAATGAGCTTCTCATTCAAGGCCATGACGTCCTCTTGGACAACGAAGCTCATCTCTATATCGACTTGGGTGAATTCAGGCTGACGGTCTCCGCGGGTGTCTTCGTCGCGGAAACAGCGAGCTATCTGGAAATACCTCTCGAATCCAGCGACCATAGAGAGCTGTTTGAATTGTTGAGGAGATTGCGGGAGCACATAGAATTTGCCGTTTTCTAGCCTTGAAGGCACGATATATTCACGCGAGCCTTCAGGCGTGCCTTTCATGAGAATAGGCGTTTCTATCTCCACGAAATCGTTCTTGTGCATGAAATCGCGTATGTAAGTCAGAGTCTTGTCGCGCATGCGGATATTATTCTGCATCCTCGGTCTGCGCAAATCCAAATAGCGGTATTTCAAGCGCATATCTTCATTGATGTCGCTGCCATCGCTCCGCACATCTATAGGAGGAGTCACGCTTTCATTCAAGACTTCGAGTTGTTTCAATTCCATCTCGATCTCGCCATTCTCTTCATTCTTGGCCACCATCCTTTCTGGCCTTTTGTTGACGATGCCTGTGGCGCGCACGACCCATTCGGAGCGCACCTTGTTGGCGACTTCATGAGCCTCTTTATTGTTGGGCAAAGCCACACTTTGGACTTTGCCAGTCATATCGCGGAAGTCTATGAAGATGAGCTTGCCATGGTCGCGCCTGACGTCTACCCAGCCGCAAATGGTGACTTCCTTGGTAATGTTGGACTTCAAGTCCTTGATGTATGTGCGTGTCATAATGGGCATAATATAGCATAGAATCAATTTAGTGGACATCGTCCGTTTGTACTGGCGCAATTTCCTTAAAATGGTATACTTTCACTAGACTAAAGAGAAAGGCAAATTATGGCTAACGGAAGGCCTTGTGTTCATTGTGGTTGGAAAGAGTCGGAGCATATTTCAAACAGCTTCGGTTGGAGGTCTTGCATTCCGGGAAGGGAAAAGAAGTTGGCTGATTGTCCGGTATATGAGCCGGAGATCCCTGATCCCATGATGATGGAGATCTCTCTGAGACTTGCCGGATTCGATCCTAATAAGAACGATCGATGGGTCTTTATGTTAGGCATCATCGATCTTCCTGATGAGGAATCGTCGAGGGGCACGCGCATTTGCGTATCGTGCCTCTTTTTGTTTGGGAGAATATAGGCTGTATTCCTTTATGGTTCAATATCGTATAGAATGATTTTATGAAAGCAAACAAAAACACCTTCCATTCTTCTCCCGCCGTACTCGAAAATGCCCCTCTCATTCTCGCTGAGGTAGAGAAGGCCAAGTCTATTTTGCTTCACTGCCATGTCAATCCCGATCCGGATTCTGTGGGCTCTGCTCTGGCCATGAAATTCATTTTGGAGAGCGTGGGCAAGAAGGTCACGGTCATCCGTGGCGATTCGGAGATACCGGCGGCTTTCGATTCGTTTCCTGGCGTGAAAGAGATCGTGCCCAAGAATTTCTTTGAAATAGATTTGAAAGAGTTCGATCTATTCATCATTCTTGACACTGGAGGGCCAGAAATGATCTCGAATAAGGGTAAGATCGTGTTTCCCGACAGCTTGAACACTATCGTCATAGATCATCATGCCTCCAACAAAGGCTTCGGCAGAATGAATCTGATCGATATTTCATCCTCATCAACAGCTTTTGTCGTCTTTCAATTGGTCAAAGAATGGAATGTAGAGCTGACCAGAGATATAGCCTTGAATCTATTTACAGGGATGTATACTGATAGCGGTGGATTCAAATATTCGCCGACCGATTATAGGGTTCTAGCAGCGGCTGCAGAATGCGCCAAAATCGCTCCTGATTATATCGATACGATATTCACGCTTGAGAATAGCAGCACCAAAGAGGCGCTATATTTCAAAGCCTTGGCCTTGAATTCGGTAGAGACTTTTTGCAATGATTCCGTAGCGATCGCTGCGGTATCGAATTTGGAATTGACAGCGAAGCATATAACTTCAGACATAATCTCTGGCAGCGATATCGCCAATGCGCTCAAGGCGGTCATCGGTTGGAACATAGGTATACTGATGACGGAGATAGAGCCTGGCAAGGTGAAAATAAGCATGCGCAGTCGAGATTCAAAAGCCTACGATGTTTCTTTGCTGGCAGTCTCTCTGGGCGGAGGAGGGCACAAGGCCGCCGCTGCCACATGTGTAAAGGCGAACATCAAAGAAGCCAAGGAGCAAGTTGTGGCCAAGATAAAAGAACTGTATAATCTTTAATCGTACCGAATGATTTTCAAATATCGTCTGTCTGAAAATTGAAAATTGTTAAATTGAAAATTCACGAAATAATCATTAATAATATAAAAAAATGTCTTCATTCTCAAAACAAGTCACGGCTGCCATAGTCATAATCGTCATCATAGTCCTTGCCTGGTTCGCTTTCGATCATAGGTCAGCTTATCCGATGAGTGCTGAACAAGCGATGGCTGTCGCCAGTTCTACCGCTATCACCGGTCAGACTTCTGCTTCTTCTACCGATCCTGATACATCTCAAAAGCCCCTAGCTCCGTCCCCTCAGATTAATCAATCAACAAAAAATCTTATGCATACCGTCACTATCGAAACCAATAAAGGCACTATCGTTTTCCAGACTTATGACGCTGACGCCCCCAAGGCTGCAGCCAATTTCATCACCTTGGCCAAGAAAGGCTTTTATAACAATCTTATCTTCCATCGTGTGATCCAGAATTTTATGATCCAAGGAGGTGATCCTACTGGTACAGGCATGGGCGGTCCAGGCTATAAGTTCGCAGATGAATTGGATCCGAATACTGCTTCTTATAAAGCCGGATATGTGCGTGGCACGGTCGCTATGGCCAATTCTGGGCCTGATACCAATGGCAGCCAATTCTTCATCATGCAGCAAGACAATCAATTGCCTCATAGCTATACGATCTTCGGCAAGGTTATCTCAGGAATGGATGTCGTCGACAAGATCGCTGCCGTCAAGACCGATTCTCCGCAGACCAATAAGCCGGTTGATGATGTGGTCATGATAAAGGTTACGGTGGAGGATGTGAAGTAGTAAAGAAGTAATTGACCTAATTTCTAATTAACCTAATTGACCTAAGAAATACCCAATGCCTAATGTTCCAATTAGGAATTGGTCATTGGTGCTTTCTTAGAGCTTAGGTTAATTAGGTCAATTAGAAATTTTGTTATTTCCCAAGAGCGGGTTATCATTAACTCATGTCTGACTACTACAACTCTCGCCGTACGCGAAATATCTTCAGTCCAACAAGCTCGGAGCCATTCAAGGCTAGCCGGTCAAAGATCGACCTCTTCCTCAATTGCCCACGATGCTATTACTTGGATTGCCGCATGGGCGTCGCTCGTCCGCCAGGCTTTCCATTCGCCTTGAATTCAGCCGTGGATGCGCTCCTGAAAAAGGAATTTGACCTGCATCGTTCCAAAAAGAGGCCGCACCCTCTGATGAGCGCTTATGGTCTACGTGATGTCATCCCGTATGACCATGAAGACATGGAATTGTGGCGCAGTAATTTCAAGGGCATAACATTCCTGCATGAGCCCACCAATCTCTTGGTGACTGGAGCGATAGACGATGTCTGGATAGACAAAGACGGAGAGCTCATTATCGTGGATTACAAATCTACCAGCAAGGAAGAGAAGGTCTCTTTGGACAAGGAATGGCAGATCGGCTACAAGAGGCAGATGGAAGTCTATCAATGGCTCTTCCGCCAGAATGGCTTCAAGGTCTCTCGGACCGGCTTTTTCGTCTATTGCAATGGCAAGACCGATCGCGCCGCTTTCGATGCCAAACTGGAATTCGATATCGATCTCATCCCTTATACCGGCGATGATTCATGGATACCAGGAGCTTTGAAAGATATGAAGGCATGCCTTATGAACGAGAAGATCCCTGAGCCGGCAAAAGCTTGCGATTATTGCAGCTATAGGAAAGCGGCTAGGGATGTGCAGGAGGAGAGGAGGAAGGGGAAAGCAGCTAAGAAATAGATGAAAGATATTTCACATTAAATATATGAAGATAAAGAAGATAGGACATTGCTGTCTTTTGATAAGAATAAATGATCTGGTTATTCTCACTGACCCAGGAGGCTTTACTGTGGAACAGAATCTGATTAAGGGCATAGACATTATTTTGATAACACATGAGCATGCCGATCATTTGCATGTGGGATCATTGAGACAGATCATTTCAAATAATCCGAAAGCAAAAGTGATAACGAATTCAGGCGTTGGCAAGATCCTGATCTCAGAAGGTGTCGAGTTCGATATCTTGGAAGGAAAGTCCACCATGAAGGAGAAGGGTGTTCTGTTAGAAGCGTTCGAAGGCAAGCATGAAGAGATTTTTGAAGAGATGGGACAAGTCCAAAATACTGGTTACTTCATCGGCGGAAAATTATTCTATCCAGGCGACTCCTACCATGACCCTGAAAAGGGTGTAGATGTGCTCGCTTTACCGGTTGCCGGTCCTTGGTGCAAGATACCTGATGCGATCAGATATGCTTTGAAGGTTAAACCGAAGATAGCCTTTCCTGTGCATGATGGGTCGCTTCAAGCCGATAAAATAGGCGCTGCCCACAAGATCCCAGAAAAAGTTTTGGCGGAAAACAAGATCGAATTCATGATCATGAATGCGGGGGATGAGAGGGAGTTCTAAAGCACAAACCCCCGTATAGCCTAAGCCATACGAAGGCGCCTTATCATTCAAGGCCTGCCAGCTATGAATGAGAGAGGTTATGCTCGCCACAGCTTCCCGTAAAAAAGCTATGGCATTCCGAGATGTCTAAGGCTCGGAATAAGAAAATATGCGCGCCATGCCTTCATCACGAACTAGGTTAATAATGGCTATATCGACATATAGCCGCCACAAGCGTATCAAATTGTTATGAAAAAACGCTGAATTTCTGATAAAAAAAGGATAAAATCTTTGATTTTGTTCCGCCTTCGACTCGGATGTTGTGAATATAAGCGCACATTCACACATCCTCGCTCGTCGGAATAAAGTTTTTTGCAGAGGTCCGACCTCTGCTTATTTAATCCCCGTTATCTTCTTGAGATTCTCCGGAGTATCCATGACATAGCCTCTTCCTGGGACATTGGCGATCAGATCCGGCTTATCCTTTTCATTGATCTTCTTTCTGAGATTCCTGATATGCGCTTCGACGGTATTCGAGAGGGTATCGGTATCAGCAGTCCAGACATGCTCCATGATCATGGCGCGCGATAGGACGATGCCGGCATTGCTCATCATATATTGCATCAGATTGTATTCTTTCCTGGTCGGCCTTATGAGCTTGTTGCCTCGATAGACGGTCTGCTTGTCCGCATCGAGAACGAGATCGGCAACCTTGAATACAGGCTGCTGCACATGAGCAGGCCTTCTAGTGATGGCTTTCAGCCTGGCTCGCAACTCTTCTATGGAGAAAGGCTTAGTGACATAGTCGTCGGCGCCTCTCTTGAAAGCTGCGACCTTGATAGGTACATCATCGGTGACTGAAAGGAAGATGATAGGTGTGAGCTTGCCGGCATGGCGGACCTCTTCGCAGACGGCCAGACCGTCTTTCTTGGGCAGGGAATAATCGAGGATGATCGCTTCATATTCATAATTTCTGGCGAGGAAAGAGCCTTCCATTCCGTCTCTGGCGAATTCCGTGATATGGCCATCGGACATGAGACCCACCTTCACCACATCGGCTGTCGCTGGATCATCTTCAACGACGAGGATTTTCATATCGTCATTATAGGAAAGGGGATTGAGAAAGACAAGGGGGCGAGCTATAATATCCTCATAACGTTCGCATATGGAAATCTATTCTCCTTCTCAAGAATCCCGTCGCCTCAAGACTCCAGCGGAGGAGTTGGCATTCTTGCGCGAGCTTCTAGCAAAAAAAGAAAAAGAAGTCGCAGGACTGAAAGCTGAAGATTCTCCTGCCATCAAGGAAAGCCGTTTAGGCGAACATGCCATCAAAGAGACCCTGAATGAATATTCGAAAGCTCCTGTGGCGGAAGTGCTGCATAAAGATTTCACCATGTCCGAAGAGAGAGCTACGGAGATAGTCTTAGAGCTTACGCCAGAAGAGCATGACGAGAAGATGTCCGAACTTCTGGGTATCATGCAAACACATGGAGTCAAGAATGCTCTTGGTATCGTGGAAAAGCTCGATGATCCTCATGTGCAAGATGATTTCGAGAGATTCCTGGTCCAATACATCAAGGCTGGCTTACCCATTCAAGGACTCAGTGAAAAGACTCCGGAATTCAAGGCTTTGAATATGACATTATTCGAGGTAGTCTTGCCAGAAAAGGATCCTGAGGAGAGGGATCGCGGCATCAAGGAGCTCATCTCTTCTATGGAGCAATTCTATTCGGGGATGATGTCTGTCGATGACCCTCACGGTACCGGCTATTTCACCATAGAATTAGCAGTAGCCAATCATAGCGATG
>CAIKAN010000014.1 GCA_903825415.1 uncultured bacterium | reverse complement strand
AGAAATTATCAAAAAAAGTGGGGGGAATTGGACATAGTAGCTCTCAAAGACAAATCGCTTCATTTTTTTGAAGTCAAAAGCGTTACTTCTCATTTCATGGACAAACTGCGGAATTCTCATCGGCCAGAGGATAATGTAGACGGTTGGAAGATCAAACACTTGCGTAGAATGGTTGAAACTTACTTGAATGAAAAATACGGCGAATCGGATATAGAATTTCAATTTCATATCCTATGTGTTTACATGAACATGATTCAACGCACGGCCAAAGTCAGGTGGATAAAGAACGTCATTATGTAAATGGAAAAGCGCCAAAATCAAAAACAATGTGAAATAATTATGCCTAAAATGAGTTTTATGCTACGATGGTTCTCGTAACCACGGAGCGTGGTGTAACGGTAACATCCCTGTTTTGGGTACAGGTGACTCCGGGTTCGAATCCCGGCGCTCCGACATGGCGGTAATTTTAAAAAACGAACCGCGTCAGCCGCGACCGTCGCAGGCGGCGACAAGTGGCGACTTTGGCGGAGCGAAGCGCAGCCAAACGAAGGCACTTCGTCGCGCCGAGGAGGGAGCGGGGTTATTTTATTAAAATGTTCAAAAACATCCTGAATTTCTTCGATAAGCTTGAGGACTACATTCGCGCGCATTTGAGCCGCTATCCTATTCTGTACACGCTTGTTGGCGCCATAGCTATAGTGTTGTTCTGGCGAGGGGTTTGGCACACGGCCGACATACTACAAGGGCAGGGAGGTTGGCTTGGCTGGATATTCTACGAACCGACCAACCTCATCATTATGTTGGCCATCCTTCTAGCTTCTGGACTTTTTGTATCTTATTTCATTGGAGATACAGTCATTTTGAGCGGCTTAAAACAAGAGAAGAAAACGACAGAGAAGACTGAGAAGGAGATCCGGGAAGAAAGTGGCCAGATAGGGGAGATCCGCTCTGCGATCAAAGATATCAAGAAAGAAGTCGATGAGATCAAAGAGGCAGTTGAGAAAAAGTGATGATATCTGCTAGTATAGAAATCTACAGCGTGACAATGCGGGATTAGTTAAATGGTATAATAACAGTTTTCCAAACTGTGGTCGCGAGTTCGATTCTCGCATCCCGCACACCATGAATAAAACAACAATAAAACTATTATCAATATTACTAGCGATCATTATAGTGGTGGTATGCATAGATTTATTCGGATCTAGAAAAGGCCAGGATGGGTCCCAGCCGATAGACGCCTATAGTTTCCATGAAGCCACAACTAGCCCGCTCTCTAGCTCGACCACATCGACAGTGGTGAATGTTCCAAAGATCGACGTTACGGACAGCGGTGGAACTGACGCCTTCGATTTCACACCTGTAAAATCTGAGAGCAATACGGTAGGTTATTTTGCTTATGGAGCTTTCTCTCTCAATGTTCCAGGTTGGGCGCTACAGCATTGGCAGACCAAAGGAGTTCCAGGAGGCCAAAGCATCGTGCTATCACCAAATCAACAGACTAAACATGTAGACTTCTCCAGCATCGCGATCGCTGTATCCACTAGCACTGAATCATATAATGCCCAGATCTACTACGAGATCGGACAGAAAATGAAGGATGGGCTCATCGCAACCGAAATCATTCCGAATAAGAGCGGCGATTTGCAGATGTATCATATCGAGCGAGCGGTCGGAGATACGATCTCGGAGACATTCTTCTTTGATGGAAAATACCAGACCGTGCGCGTTGATTTTTCAGCGAGCAAAGCGAATTACGATAAATACGCTACAAAAGTGAATGATTTCGTGCGGGGAATTAGCATTGGTCAGCAGTAGAATAATTGTAGGGATTGAAGCAGTTTAGATATGTAACTATTTATCGCTTTCCCGATGAAGAAAGAAGTATTTTCCTATCTTTTTCCTTAAAGCATCCGCTTTTCTCTTATTATGGGTTATAGAAAACCTGTTTCGGCCTTTTTGCATCAAGATCTGTTCCAGCCTCTGCTTATCTGCATCATTAAAGACCTTACTCTGCTTATAGAATTCGTCTAATTGAATGCTTATCTTCTGATCGATCCAGACTTCGATGACAAAATCAGCGATTATATTCACATAATAATTATTCTTTGGAAAAAGCGGTTTGGCGAGCGTCTCATACATAGCATTTGAATCTTTCAGGAATGAACGAGCCGACTTATCGAGGGCTGTGGCATTGCCCGCAAGCACGGCTAATTGCTGGCCTCTATTGTGAATGCGCTTGAATAGATCCACCTCATTGTCCGTTCTGACAAGCAGGAACCATTCATGAGGGTTATAAATCAATACAGGAGTCTTTGGAGCCGAGACATCGACTAGAGTTATGAATATGTGGGACCAGAATGCATCGGTGAGTATGGGATCCCGGAAATAGTACTGGATCTTTTCGCCTTGAGCGAGATTCAGGAATGAATCGCTCGACATCCTGCCGCTCTTGGTGATATTTCTAGCTTGAGCGAAGAATTCTTCCATGGCTGATAGCCAAACACCGCTCAAGCTGATGCTTTTGTTATGTACCACCACGATCTCCTGCCTCTTCAGCTTTCTGATCATATTGTAAACGCCTTGTTTGGTCGTTCCAGAACGCTCTTTATCAATGGCCTCGATGAGTTTAACTATAGGCATAGAGCTTTTCTGCAGAAGCATAATGATGAGATCTTCTATGGAGCTTGGTTTGATGATATTCACATAAATATGATATCAAAAGGGTAGGCTAAAGTAAACACTTTGTTTACTATTTGTATGATTTATAAGGATATTTTGACATTATTGGCATTGTGTATAATAATATTGACAGATAGCCGGTAAGATCTTTGAAAATATATGTTGATCCGTCATAGCAGAAAGGAGCTCATTCATTGAGCTATTCTCTGCTATGACGAAAAACCATTTGGTGAAGTAATCAAGCAATAATCAATCTGCAAAATGAGAAATTATGAAAACGATCTTTGCACTTACCTATTTCTTCACCTTCATGGCTTGCGCGCAAAACAATATGTTCAAGTTCCCTGAACCCGCATTTCCTAAAGGAAAGACGTTGAGCGTAACTTACACAAACTTCAACAGGCACGCGATCAGTTTAGAGTTTGATGCCATCACTGGTTGTGTCTGGTTGAAAGCGAAACCATCGGAGGCGTTCGAATTTGGAGCTAACGACTACTGTGTGAAGTTTATGCGGGATGAAGTCGTCCGCGTCATCTCTACCACAAACACGGCGTTAGCCAACGGCTACTCAATCCGGTTTAGCGGCTATCCTATTTGGGAAGCCTACACAGTAGCTGAAAAATCTGGGATATATCGTTGCTTGATATTTGCCAGAGGAGCAACGATGACTAATCAAGTGATTATAGCAAATGGTTGGCCGAATATACCGCCAAACTTCGAGAACTACTATACTCCAAATAAGTAGTGCTCAGCACCATTCAAAAGAAGGATCCAATCCATCAAACCAACGCAATCGCACACGTTTAACCATAACGTGTGCTTTTTTGTAATTAGAACTCACCCAGTGATTACAGAGATCACCTACAAAAAACTACCCTCGACAGATTGAAGGAGGGTAGTCATCAGAGAAGCACGCCAATTGTTCACGCATGACGTTCTTTGCTGTGTTGGCCCGCCAGATGCTCCACAAGCCAATGGCCGGTCCCGTATGACACGGCAAGGAAGAACATGGCGTAGGTGACGATGAACAACGGATGGTCAGTCCTGAATTCACGCAGCAGGACTGGACGAGCAACAAAGAATGCGATCGCCCAAGGTATGCTGCCGAAAATCAGCGAACAGGTGAGGTCAAAAAGATCTTTTCTCATAAGAAAACTCCTTCGCTTTAATGATAGCACTATATATGACTCATACAATCTAAGTTATCAACTACCAATTTATGGCTCACCAATACAACAAAAACCGCCTTTAGGGCGGTTTTTGTGATTCGCAGAGGAAATGAAGTTGCTCATTTCCACAGGAAAGGTAAGAGAGAAAGGGGTTATTTAACGGCCTCCTTGAGAGCCTTTGCGGCGCGGAACTTCGGAACCTTCATGGCCGAGACCTTGATGGCCTCACCGGTGCGAGGATTGCGAGCTTCACGAGCTGCACGCTGCTTGACTGAGAAGATACCGAGACCGGCGATAGAAACCTCATCGCCCTTTTTGAGAGCATCAACGATCGAGCTAATCATAGTCTCAACTGCCTGCTCAGCCTGAACTTTGGTTCCGCCGAGAACTCCATGAACTGCATCTGCAATATTTGCTTTGTTCATTATTGTGTACTTAATGTTAATAATATGGTCTCGGCCCTTCTTTCGCTGACCTGCGAAATCAGATCGAGTTTCGAACTACGCTCATTATTATATAGTAAGCCGTATTTTAAGCAATGACCCTCATATTACGTCACTGTTGATATCTTTTTGCAAGAATTGGAAGCCGGGCGGAATACCTTTTCTTTGTATCGGTTAATGTGATCTGAGCCCGCTGACAATTGCCCGTATCTTGCCGCCTCTGGCAAGGCAAGATACGGTTGCAATTGACCAGGGCGACCTTAACCGATACAAAGAAAAGGTATTCCGCCCGGCTTTTTAGTAATTACCTAGCAAACTCTATAGTCCTCGTCTCTCTGATGAGAGTAACCTTGATCTCACCAGGATATTTCAAGTCTTTCTCGATCTTGAGAGCGATATCGCGAGCTAGATTCTTGGCTTCCACATCGCCAATTTCTTCAGGTTTCACAAAGATACGGATCTCACGACCAGCTTGAAGGGCATAGGACTTCTCGATGCCAGAGAATGAATTGGCGAGAGCTTCTAGATCGCCCAGGCGCTTGAGATAATTCTCGATATTGTCGCGACGGGCACCAGGGCGGGCTCCAGAAATGGCGTCAGCGGTCTGAACGATGCGAGATTCGATAGTCTCATAAGGATGCTCCTCATGATGGCTTTGCATAGCCTTGATGACTTCCTCTGGAGCACCGAACTTCTGGAGAATACGCCTGCCGATCTCGACATGGGTTCCGACCACTTCATGGTCGAGGGCTTTGCCTATATCGTGAAGCAGAGCTCCAGCCTTAGCGACTTGAACATTGGCTCCCAATTCCTCAGCGAGCATGCCGGCGATATGAGACATTTCGATGGAGTGCTGGAGGACATTCTGGCCATAGCTAGTACGGAAATGAAGGCGGCCAAGGATGAGAAGTATCCTCGGATCCAAACCGAGAATGCCGCATTCATAAGCAGCCTGTTCTCCCTTCTCTTTGATAGCTTTGTTGATATCCTGCTTGGCCTTCTCAACCACTTGCTCGATGCGAGCAGGCTGGATACGGCCGTCCTTGATGAGTTCTTCGAGAGCCAGCTTGGCGACATGCCTGCGCACTGGATCGAATGATGAGATTGTGATGGCACCAGGTGTATCATCCACGAGGACTTCTGTTCCGCTGATGCGTTCGAAGGCTTTGATATTCCTGCCTTCCTTGCCTATGACCTTGCCCTTGAGATCATCGCTAGGTATAGGGACGACGGTAGACATTACATCAGATGCTACGGAAGAAGCGAGGCGCTGTATGGAAACAGCTAGGATATCCCTAGCTTTCCTATCGAGCATCTCTTCACCTTGTGTATCGAGCTTATTCATGCGCACCAAGATATCTTCCTCGAAATTCTTCTCTGCCGTCTTGATGACTTCCTGTTTGGCATCTTCCATAGAGAGCTTGGCCACTTTTTCCAAAGCGAGCTTGCGGTCGCTCTCAAGGCGCTCTGCCTGCTCACGGATAGCCTTTATCTCTGATACGCGCGTTTTGACCAGCTCGACTTCCTTATCGAGATCGGTTTGGCGCTTATCGAGGAAATCCTCTTTCTTGATCAAACGATCTTCCGTCTGCCTGATCTTGTCTTCTTTCTCTTTCATCTCATGCCTAGTGTCCTCGGCTATCTTGGCAGCCTTGGCTTCGGTGTCGGCCGTGATCTTCTTGGCCTCTTCTTTGGCAGCCAAAAGCATCTCCTTGATCTCGAGCTCCATGGAGCCCTTCTTGCCGAGGGAGATGATCAAACGCAGGTAATAACCTATGGCGACTCCGACCACCCCTGCGATGGAGAGGAGGAGCGCTGCTAGTTTTAATGACATATGCGGTGTGACCCGCTCCTAGAACTAAGGTGAAATAAGGTTATTATGAGTCTTTTGTCGTGTGCTATTTCCTGAAAGTTTCATAAATAATTTGGTGTCACTAGTCCTTTAAAGCGGTGTCAAAAATTAAATGGTAACAATGTCATCTTATAACATGGGAGGGGGAGTTGTCCAGTAATTGACAAATCAAAATATTCATGCATAATCTGAAGAAGAATAACCGAAACAAATCACTTGTATATGAGCGAAAACCGTCATTCACAACGGGCAGATACGTCCACGCAGATATCGATCAGTTTGAGCAAAGCTGACTTGCAGGCAATTGAACAGGCTCGGGGAGATACTAACCGTTCAGAGTTTCTTGTGTTGGCAGCGACAGGTAGATTACCAAAACCGACGATGTCCCAAGGGTCGAACTTCAGGATTATCGGCGCCATCGAGAACCTGAACAGCCTTCTTATGGTCACCCAAGCGTACGTTGTACTCGGGGAAGAACGTACAATCGTCAAATTGGAATATACCCCAATGACATCCGGTCTGGAGTTTATCATCGAGGGATACAGTCCTAATTTCCAAGCCTTAATCGATTTCTGTTCAATGGTCATGTCTGATCAAAAGATACGGGCAATCAGATTACTTCAGTATGTTTCGACGCAACTGGGGGAGACGCCGAAAACCTAACCATCGCCACTGTCAGTTCAAAGCCGCATCTGAACGATGCGTCTTTTTTCTTTGACTTCCTCATATTTCAGTGTTAGACTCTTTTCATACTATTCAATTAACTGACACAATCATGCTAATACCAACCGTCATAGAAAAGAGCAGCTTCGGAGAGAGGGCCTACGACATATACTCGCGCCTGTTGAAAGACAATATCGTCTTCTTGGGCGGACCCATAGATGACCATATGGCCAATCTTATCATCGCCCAGCTCCTATTCTTGCAAAGCGAGGACCCCAAGAAAGAGATAAATATGTATATCAATTCGCCAGGAGGCATGATCACCGCAGGTCTCGCCATCATCGATACCATGAATCTGATCAAGAATGATATCGCCACTCATTGCGTGGGGATTGCCGCTTCTATGGCCGCCGTCATCTTGGCTTCAGGGACGAAAGGGAAGCGCTATGCTCTGCCCAATTCAGAGGTCATGATCCATCAGCCGTCAGGAGGAACCGAAGGCCAAGCTTCAGATATCGAGATCAGCGCCAAACATATCATCAAGTCCCGCGAGAACCTCAACAAGATGCTAACCAAGTCGACAGGGCAGCCTCTCTCAAAGATCGAGAAAGATGTCGACCGCGATTTCTTCATGAGCGCAGAAGATTCCAAAAAATACGGCATCGTCGATCACGTCCTCTCCTCTGCAAAGAAATAAAATGCGTCTGCACCGCTTCTTCGTGAATGAAAAACTAGGCGTGACCGAAGAGATCACCATTCAAGGAAAAGATATGGTGAATCAGCTTTCGCATGTCTTCCGTCTGAAGAAGGGCGATGAGGTCGTCTTGTTCGATGGATCAGGAAACGATTTCATCTGCTCTATCTTAGACTTACAAAAAGATTCGGCATCTTTCATTATCAAAGAAACAATGAAGAGCCGATATATGCCAACGCGAGATATCTACCTATGCGCATCGATAGTGAAAAAAGATAACTTTGAATGGATAGTGGAGAAAGCCACAGAATTGGGCGTGACCCATATCATTCCCGTCATTTCCGAAAGGAGCGAGAAGAAGTCCTTGAATGAGGAACGCCTGAAAAAGATCGCTCTTGAAGCGAGCGAGCAGAGCGGGAGAGGGAGTGTGCCTACCATTCATGGAATAATCTCCTTGAATGAACTGATAGTCGATCGTGCCTCGCTTGGTAATAGCGCTGCTCATTCAGATACCGAGTCAAAAGAGATCGAACCCGATGGACATTCGAGCGGTCATTTGATTCCGGTAAATACCAAATCGATAGCTTTCCACACAGAGGGAGTATCCTGGAGGTCGGACCTCCAGAAATTCGGGAGGTCGGACCTCCCGATAGCAGTTTTCATAGGCCCAGAAGGAGGCTGGTCTCCCGATGAGATAAGTTTGTTTCACGAGAATAAAATACCCGTCATTTGTCTAGGGAGCCAGGTTTTGCGAGCTGAAACAGCGGTAGTCGTTATCCTCTCGCAGGTGGTGTTCTGATTTCCGCAGATTTCACGGCGAAGGTCGGACCTTCGCCGAAGCCTCAAAATACAGCTAAAACATTGCCTAGTTTTGAACTAGGTATGCTGCCGAAGGTCGGACCTTCGGAATAGACTACTAAGCCCTCTCCAACCACTGAAAGACTTTCTCATTAGTAAGAACGGTTTCTGCATAAGCAGCGGCATGCTCGCGATCGGCATCTTTGTAGACAGCGACGATACGATCGACTTCCTCCTGCACTTCTTTCGGCTCTGGAGCGATCTTTTCCGCCTTGGCGATCTCGTTCAATATCAGCTGAAGCTTGGCTTTCTTCTCGGCGCTAGGCTGCCATTCTTTGCGGATCTCTTCTAGAGACTTCTTGGCGTACTTCAGATAATCCTCGAGCTTGACTCCCATGCGCTCTATATCAGCCTTGAATTGTGCCTCGCTTCGATCGAGTTCACTTTGAATCATGACCTCTGGTAATTCTATAGTAGCCTTTTCGACAATGGCATCGGCGATGCGGATGCGCCTCTTCTCGCGAGCGGCGTCGCGCTTCTCTTCCTCGACCATCAAGGAGAGCTTATTCTTGAAATCAGGTATATCCTTGAACTCTCCCAGCTTCTTCACGAAATCATCAGTCAATTCAGGGAGATTGGCCATAATAGCTTTGTCATGCTCCTCGGTGCTCATCTTCTCGTGATCATGCCCCTCATGGGATGCGTGGGCTTTGCGGATGCGGAGGATAGCATCTTCGACATCTTGATCGGTGACTTTCTCTTCATCTTTTGGAGACTTGGCGATCTCATCGCTTGCGATCTTCTTGTAATCGGGAAGCTTGACCTCTGGCGTCACGGAAGTGATAGCCTTGAATTCCAAAGCGTTTCCTTTGGCGAGCTTGGTGATATGGACTTCTGGGCGGCCGATAGCGTCAATCTTATTCTCGATTAGGATATCGAGATAGGCTTTGGATAGAGCGAGCTCGGCCATCTCTTCGAGGATAGCCATCTCACCGACTTTGGCGATAAGGACGCTTTCGGGAACCATGCCATTGCGGAAACCGTCTATCTTCACGGATCCATTTATATGCTTTATAGCTTCACTCCTGAATCTCTCCCAAGTCTCGGCTGGAATAGAACCGACGACTTCTACGCGAGACTTATCGAGCTTACTGATAGTAGCAGTATCAAAGGTTTTTTGTGTTGTTGTCATAAAAAGCAGTTTACAGATTCAGGGCGGGGTACGCAAGTTGGAAGGCACTTGATAATATCTTATTTTGAGTCCGGCAATGCGATCTGAGCCGAAACTACAATTGCCCATATCTTTCCGCCTCCGGTAAGGCAAGATATGGTTGCAATTGGTGTAGGCGATTTTGCCGGACGAAAAAGAAGATATTACCAAGTGCCTCGGAGTCCCACATGTCTAAAACTTCTGCGACCCAACTCCCTGAGTAGCTTTATCGAGATCGTTCTGCAATGACTGTACATCATCGGCAGTATTGGTTATAGGCTTAACGGTAGGAGCGGTCGAAGACGCCTGATCATAAGAGGCTGTAGAACTAGCTGATGCATTTGAGACGGAGCCCGTAGGCATGACTTGCTGATTTGTACGCGAAGCGAATAAGACTATAGCCACGATAACAAGGATGACGACTACGACTAAGGTAGCCACGATCGGCCCGACTTTTCTACTAGGCTTATTAGTCGGACATTGGACATCAGCTTTTTTCTCATAGGCCTTTTCCAAAGGCTCTGCCGCTGGCTGTGAAAGATTTGTTTCCATAATATTTCCAAGAGGAAATTACTGACTATTCTTAGTCGTTTGAGCAGGAGAAGCTGGGCCCACGATATTCTGAATGACATCTTGTAGAGCCTGTCTGACAACATCGACAGCCTTAACAGAGATTTCGTAGTTCTGCTTTAAGACAGCTATATCATCTGCTGTCATACCTGAAGAAGCATCCGTGGAAGTGGCCGAGAAAACGCTTATAGACTGCTCAGCATCGGCGATCTTCTGACCGAATATGAGCATGAGATTCCTAGTGGCAGTCATATCTTTACCGCCCTGCTCATCTTTTTGTATCCTCGAGACGACTCTTTCTCCTACCTGTTTGAGTTTGGAAATAGCCGTAGAGAGTTCACTCACGACACCTGTCCTATGCGTCTTGAAAAGATTATCGTGTCGCATGCCTGATGATGTGACAGGGACGCTCTCTTTTGGGGGTTGAACCGTATCAGAAGTAATAGTCGGAGGCACGATCATTATCTGATTCTTTTTGGGGGCTTTGATAGATCTCAATATCAGATTCCTGCCTTCCTGATTGCTCCTGACATTCTGAAGGCCAACCTGATATTTGTCTTCAACCGAACGCATCTTCTGTCTGATCGTATTCTGGATAGAAGAGTTCTGTCCAGCATCCTTGGTCAGAGCAGCCTTTTGATCGGCATCTGATGATGATATATAAGCATCTTGCGCATGAATCGTCATCGGGAGAGATAGCGCCAAGATGAGAGCTATTGCGCCACAAAAGCGAAATGTTTTATTCATGTTTTGGTTATTTATAAATAACTGCGCCTCATATATCACAAATATGATAGCTAGGGCATTATAGCGCTATTTGGACCCTCCGTCCACTTTGTGTCAACATCTGTACTAAGCCGAGTGGGCATATCGCCTAAACGCCAAAGCCGAATTTAGCAAGACATCTGTGGCGGTGGTTTCCCATTTCGTTTTGGCGTTTAGGCGATATGCCCACTCAGCCTCCACTAGATGTTAACTGTGTATATTGTATAATATAAGTAAGAAAATGATCCTAGCTCCTATACCAAAAAATGAAGATGCTCGCTTGAAGGCTCTATATAAGCTCAAGATACTGAATACTCCTCCAGAGGAGCGCTTCGATGAGATCACCAGGAAGGCCGTGAGGATGTTCAACGTGCCTATCTCTACTGTAACCCTGATAGATAGAGACAAAGAATGGTATAAATCTTGCCAAGGACTAGGTGGAGTATGCTGTGGCCCGAGAGATATCTCATTCTGCGGGCATGCTATGATGACAGAAAACGTCTTCATTGTCGAAGATACTCTCAAAGACAATAGATTCTTCGATAATCCGATGGTCATAGGCGCGCCTCGTATCCGTTTTTATGCGGGCATGAAACTCTATGATAAGACTCATTTATATCCTATAGGAGTATTCTGTATAAAGGATACTGTACCGAGAAAATTGTCCATTAAGGAAGTAGCGGATATGATAGAGTTGGCGGAGGAGGCAGAAAGAGAGATCAACAGGTGAGAAAATCATTGCACCATGGCATAGAATGCGATTACTGCGCCACGCTCTTGCGCCGTTTACCCATTCATGCTACTATAGCCAATCATGTTATCAACACGCCAAAAGACCAAAGTTATGAAGGAAGTCGCCATGCACGACAAAGACACAGGCTCTCCTGAAGTTCAGATAGGCATTTTGAGCAAAAGGATCGATGAATTGACCCAGCATTTGAAGAAGCACAAAAAGGACAATCATAGCCGACGCGGTTTGCTCGGCATGGTCGCCGATCGCCAGACCCATTTGGGCTATCTCCGCAAGAATTTCCCTCGACGCTATACAGCTATCTTGAAGAAGATGGATCTCAAGAAGTAATAGTGATTGGCCACTAGGGTATAGCCACTAGTTGACGCCAGCAGCAAAACCCTAGTGGCTAATCACTAGTGGCTAGTCGCTTCGCTATTAATCACTCAAAAAGCTATAATGCTGGTACTTTTATAAATTACTAATAATCATTTTCATACAAATATGGCAATAATAAAACACAAGGAACAGCGCGTCGGCGTTTATATCGATGCGCAAAATCTATATCACAGCGGCAAGAATCTATATCATTCAAAGGTCAATTTCGGACAGATCGTCAAAGATGCGCTCGATGAGCGCAAGCTTGTCCGCGCGGTCGCATACGTAATCGCCACGGAATCCGGCGAAGAGAACGCCTTCTTTGAAGCTCTGACCAAGATGGGCATCGAGACGAAAGTAAAGGACCTCCAGATCTTCAGCTCCGGCGCCAAGAAGGCTGACTGGGATGTAGGGCTTGCGATCGATGCTGTTAAACTTTCACCAAAATTGGACTCCGTCATTCTCATCACAGGAGACGGGGACTTCGTGCCACTCGTAGAATACCTGCAGATGAATCAAGGCTGCCAGGTTGAAGTCGTCTCCTTCGGCAAATCTACCTCAGCGAAGCTCATTGAGGCAGCTGACAATTTCATGGATCTAGATGATGAGCCTGGAAAATATCTTTTAAGGTCTGGAGGATCTAGAACAAAAAGGGAATAGTGTGATCGCATCATATTCACCAAAACAGCTTCAGAATCTACTGGAGCTGCTTTTGTTTGAGAGTGGATGTAGCAAATTAAGAAATGGTGGAATGGCCTTGTCTAGTTGACTTTTTCCTTTATTCGCGTATACTATGGGTGTAGTAAATAGTTCTTTGAGGAAAGAAAAAGATCGAGAAGACTACGAGATTAAGTTGGCCTACCCAGACATTCGTCAGGTACTCTCAGCGGTGTCAACGTAACACCTCCAACTCATATCTCTTCGTCCTTTCATTCACTTTCACCCAGTTCTTTCGGTCCTTTCTTCCTTCTTCTTTCCTCCCTCACTTCGCGCGGCCCCTACCAATCTGGTAGGGTTTTCCATTTTATAGAAGGCGAATCGTCGTTAATTTTGAATATAGTTTGAATGAGGATTCGCGTAAAATTAATTTCAATTATTAGAAATACTAAAAAAGAGCCCGCCAAGGAATGGCGGGGGACTTGAAAGTGGGTTGTGGATTATCTCCGCGTCACACTGACAATCTCATAGTCTTCCATGACAGGATTGACTAGAAAGAAACTGCCACCATCGACACACATCCGTCCAACCGAGAGTTTTGCACAACTTTCATCTTCAGCAGAGAGGTCGATAATCATACATGTCCCCTTACTAAAAGATTCAGCATCAAAACCCATCCGTTTCAACTGGGCAAGAATCGGACCGTTCTCTGGATTCACACACTTAATCTTCCTGAACACGTGCAATACAACTCTAAATTTCAGCATACCGGCCCTTTCATTGGAATTGAACGATGCTCCTATAGAAGAAGCATAGACCAGGAGGACATCTCCTATCTGGCTACATATTACTCGCGTAAAAGGAATTGGCAATGGAGGCTGTTGAATATCTGATTTCTGTAGTAGTATGGTCTCGGCTAACAAGAACAAACATGAAAGAACAATATGAGCACATCACAAGCACGAACGGCATTATTCCTTGCGGAAAATGATGAAGATGTAATCGTCCTGACTAGAACTCTTTATCTCCAACTCGGCTGGAATATCATAGCACCAAGGCCGTTGGCTGCTGCATTTGAACAGTCCGGGGTCTCCGTATTTGGTGGAGAACGTACAATGATTCTGGAAGAACATGAGGGTGGACTAGTGGCCATAAAGACATCTCTCTCACTTGCATTGACCGCAGATGATACACCAGCGAACAGGAGGATACTGGCCCATACTAGCGTTCCACTGATCGACCTTGTCTGCGTGATCCTCCGATCCACGGAAAGAGCGACCGATGCTGGAGAGACCCCCGAGGTCGTTTCTGCGACAACTGACTGGATCGGGCTATCAACGATTATCCTGGGCTGTGTAGGGCGCAGGATGGTCGTAACAAACGTTGACCAGTTCAGCGACGCAGCCTCGCTAGCAAGGAGCCTAGAAGAGGCTCGACCAATCAATGTCTCACGTCTCAAATCTATCTGGATTGGGGAAGCTTACGGCGCAATCGAGCGGTATAGCTCAATTCTGGCGCGATACCACGGTCAGTTCGCAAATCATCCCGAACCAGAGGCAGTACAATCTTAAGCCTCGATCATATAGAACAGGCAGGCGCTTCGGCGCCTTCTTTTTTTGGAGAGATCTGCTTTTAGACCGATGACTTCAAACAATGCTTCACGATCCTGAATTGTCACTCTAATTGCAACACTTGCGTCTTTTCCAGAAGACTCGTTTCGGACTCGAAAATTTAAGTCTTTTCCTTTCACGGTTGTTTAGTTTTCGTACTGCATGTGCAAGTTCTTCGGGTTTGATTAGATTGAAGTCCATATCCTTAGGAAAATACTGTCGAAGAAGTCCGTTTGTGTTCTCGTTGGTTCCTCTTTCCCAGGAATGATATGGATACGCAAAATACACGGTCATGCCGGATTTCTTTTCAAGAGATTCCCAGTCAGAAAATTCAAAACCATTGTCGAAGGTGATCGTCTTCTGTTTTCTTTTCGGTATGTGTCGAAAATATTTGAGTGCGAGAGATGTAAGTAACTTAGAGCTTGCTTTCGGAAGAAGGAAGGCGATCAGGTATCCAGTTCTTCGATCGACAAAGGTGACAATACGCACGCGCTTGTCTCTGCCGATCATCGTATCGCCTTCGTAGTCGCCAATTCTCCCTCTCCTCTCAACAATCTTCGGCCTCTCATCAATACGTCGTTTCTTGGCTTGTTCTCGAAGCATTTCACGTTTCTTAGTACCCCTTCGTCTTCGGTATTTACCTTTCTTTGATCGCAGGTATTTTGAGAGGTGAGGTGCTCTTTCTTTGATGTACCTGTATATCGAACTGGCCGAGACCCGCTTCAGTACACCAGCAATCTGTTCCGGGGATTTGTGATCGATCAATTTCTTTTTGATCATTCGAAGAAGCGACCCCTTGATCACTCGTATACAATCCATGGCAGCAATCCTTTTCATCCGCTTCCTTCTCCGAACTTCTTTTCCATCATATCCGTCTCTTCCACCATATTCATTCACATGCCTACTAATCGATCCGGGACTTTTTCCAAGTGTACGAGCGATTTCGCGTATCGAATGATCGGCTCGAAGCATGCGCCCGATGCACGCCCAATCTCCAGGACCAATGTGTGTATGTGACATCTCTGGTTGAAATTATTGCTAAAACCAGAGTATGAACCCTTAAAGGGGTGTTGCAATTAGCCTGCAAACTTTGTTGCGTTTAGAATGAGAATTCACCGAAGCCCACTTGACAGTTTTTCAAATATAAGCTATTCTGTTATTGAACCCTCGAGAGAAACGGAGCGTTCCTTGCAAACATACACTCATCTGTTAATGGGAGCGGCACTCGGCCAATGCCTCTTCCCCCACAGTCCTCTTTGTCAGGGCCTCACGATCTTAGGATCGATTGAACCAGACCTTGTTCTGGTTCCGAAATTCGCGATCGACAAGCTCCGTGGCAGACAGCCGTTCGCTACACAGAGCTCCAAGCTCATGCTCCTCAAGGAGCTTTCACACTCCCTTCCGATCAACACTCTTCTCTTAATTGTTGGTCTGGCGATGGGATGGACGGCCATCGAAGCCTTCTTCGTTGGGACAGGGGTCCACATCCTAGTCGACGCCCTGACGCATTGCGGGATCGAATACCGCGATACAGATCAGAGCTGCGTCTGGCCATTCCAGAATAGGCTCTCGAAATTAGGAGCCATGATCGGCATCTGGGAGTACAGGTATGCCCCTGGTGTACTCATCCCTAAGCCGGCGGAAGCGGTCATCCTCACGGTTATGATTGCGATCATCTTGTTCCGTCATTTTGTTTAGCCATCACCCTGCAGAGACATCCCCTGGATGCCTCTGCAGTTTTTTATAAACACCTCATATCTTTCAGTTCAAGCCCGCAAATCATAAGTAATATCTGCTTGAACTGACCCTGATATTCATGTTATCGTGTACCAATGCTACCATTCCTGCAAGGCACCTCCGATCTCGCTTATATCATCAGTTTTGCCCTTGTAGGGGCCGTTGTAGCTTTTGCTTGGTCCCCTCTTTTGGTCAGGCTGCTCCGCAAATTCAATGTCGTAAAAGGCACAAAGGTGGAGCTCGCCGAGCTCGGATCCCATGCTCACAAAGCAGAGACGCCGGTGATGGGAGGCTTGCTCGTCATCGTCACGGTCGCCGTCATCACCTATTTCCTCAATTGGTCCAGAAGCTTCACCTGGGTACCCATAGGCGTAATGCTCATCTCTGCTCTCTTGGGAGGCATAGACGATTTCATGAATATCTTCGGCAATGAGAGGCGCTCACGCAAGCTCTCCCATATCTGGAACCTCATCAAAGTCCACAGCGAATGGAAGATGCGCGTCTGGTATTTCGTCACCTTGCCATGGACCGCTTTCAAGCGCCTATCCGTATGGTTCGGCTCGCGCAATCAGCGCGGAGTATTCGTCCACGAAAAGCTCATCCTGCAATTCGTCGCCGGCGTGATCACTGCCTATTGGATCTATGCCAGGCTCGGCCCCGCTTGGCATTATATCTACTTGCCCTTTGATATCTCCTGGAATGCTGGTTGGCTGATCATGCCCATCATCGTCCTCATCGTGATGTTCACCGCCAATGCCGTGAACTTCACCGATGGTATGGATGGTCTGGCTGGAGGCATGCTCATCACCACCTTCAGCGCTTTGACATTCTTGAGCTGGATCAACGGCTTCGCCGAGATCGCCATCCTGAATACTACGACTGTCGGCGCTCTCGTAGCTTATACGTATTTCAATATCAAACCTGCACGATTCATGATGGGCGATGTGGGATCATTGGGTCTTGGCGCACTCCTGGCCGTGAACACCATGGCCATAGGCGAGATCGGCACCCTGCCTTTCCTTGGCTTCATGTTCTATATAGAGGCGATATCGGTAGTGATACAAATCTGTTCGAAGCTGATCTTCGGGAAAAAAGTCTTCGCCATGGCGCCATTGCATCATCATTTCGAGGTTAGAGGATGGACTGAAGAGAAGACCGTCATGAGATTCTGGGTCATCCATTTTATCTTCGTCGTCTTCGGCTTTTGGCTCACTTTGCATTAAATGAAATACCTACATTGGGATCAAAAAATTATCGCCGATTCATCTCACCATTCTGTCACTGAAATGTACGGCCACGGATATGTCTTCACTAGACTTGGAAAAGGAGTCATGCAACAGAC
The DNA here is from genome assembly GCA_903825415.1 of uncultured bacterium. Lineage (GTDB taxonomy): Bacteria > Patescibacteriota > Minisyncoccia > Phycocordibacterales > PALSA-1337 > C7867-002. The sequence continues at coordinate 28,073 of CAIKAN010000014.1, read as the reverse complement.
CAGGAGCGTGCGCATCGATCTCTCAAGATTCAAGCCTTCCAGCGAGAATCGTCGCATACTCAGAAAAGGCGAATCGATCTCGATAGAGCATTCTGCCATACCATACGCCGATTATACATGGGAGATCGGCAAGATCGCCAAAGATTTCTATGGCAAGAAATTCGGCGGGGCGTTCTCAGCCAATAAGATCAAGGAGCTCCTGACATCCGATCAGAATTTCAACGCTCTTCTTTCATTCAAGGAAGATGGCATCGCCAAAGGATATGCCATCTGCTACGAAACCCAGAATATGCTCCATTATTCATACCCTTTCTATGAATTGGAAGCTTCGCCAAAAGATATGGGGCTCATAATGATGACGAAGGTTTTGGATGAATCCAAGGAAAGAGGGCTCTCTTATGTCTATCTTGGTTCCCTTCAAAGACCGACTGATACTTATAAGCTGCAATTCGAAGGCCTTGAATGGTTCGATGGCGAGAGGTGGGTGGATGATATCGAGAAGGTTAAGGTTATTCTATCTAACTAATGCCGACCGCGCGGATTCCCCCTTTGAAAAAGGAGGAGTCTCTGCTTCATGAATCAATCATTTAATAGTAAAAAACAGCGCGCCTCCGAAGAAGCGCGCTCGCGTGCTCATCTCATCATTAACCATTTTGATCAGGCAGTCACAGGCTCTGCCGTTGCTGTGCCGGTTAGCGTTTCGATCTTACCGACCAGCTCGGCAGTTTCATCTGTATAGAAGATGTCACCCCTGAGGCCGTATTCCCTGATCCTCAAGAATTCTCCCCAAACTCTCTCTATCCATTTCTGGTGTCTGGTCCAATTATCCGGTTTCATCAGGCCCGGAACTCCGGGAATGATCTGCGCGTAGCCTGCCTGGAATAGTTTATGTCGCTTAGGACCAAGATATCTCTCGAGCGTCATCCTTGCCCTGCCACAATGGCTGTGTTTTGTGATGAATACCACGTTTGCGTAACCAAACAAGCCCTGAAGAACGGCGGACCGAACGTTACCAAGAGTAGTCAGTGAAATGCGATCCGTCCTGAATTTAACAGTCGCATAGCCATCCGCACCGATCGTGTGTTGTAGCAGCTCTGACTGCGTCACGTCACCATGGATGGTTCCACCAGTAAGATACACTATCCGCAGCCCAGTGCGCCGGATAAGGTCAGCGATCATCAACGAGATCGCGTACAAATGCCCAATGTTCGACGTGCCGAACACTACAGCAGCTTCTGCTGTCAAAGGCCCTATGATCGAACTTTGGTCGCCGAAGCAGAGCTCTGTAAGAGCTGTGATAGCGGCATCGCTCAGTTTTTCCGGCGCTTGGGGATACCTCGGGATCCCACTACAATTTGATGTACTCATAAATCACAAACAAAAAAATGATTTTGAAGGTTTCTGCCATTACGCTATACTAAACAGACCATGAATGCAACCGCACAAGAATTGCCAAAAAGAGTCCATGTCATAGGCATTTGCGGCGTAGCCACCAGCGCACTAGCCATAGCCTTTCACGATATAGGCATAGCCGTAAGCGGCAGCGACAAAGGCTTCTTCCCTCCTATTTCTATCGAATTGGAGAAGCACCAGATAGACTTCTATGCGGGCTGGCATGTGGAGAAGATGGTCGAGAAAGGCGTGCCGGATATAGTCATAGTCGGCACAGCTTCCGGCAGCCAAAATCCCGAGACTACCTATGCCAAGGAGAATGGTATTCCAATCTACTCTTTCGCTGAAGCTATAGGCAAATACTTCGCTAGGGAAAATTCTATAGTCTGCGCTGGGACGTGGGGCAAGACTTCTTCTTCAGCGCTTCTGTCATTCATCATGATCAAAGCCGGCCTTGATCCGACATATATGTTCGGTGGAGTATCTCTCTCTCATGATTCTTCGGCAAGACTGACGAACAGCACTTGGAGCGTCTTCGAAGGCGATGAATACAAGAGCTCGCCCACTGATCCTAGGGCCAAGTTTTTCTATTACAAACCCACTCACCTATTGCTGAGCGCCATATCATGGGATCATGCCGATCTATACCCAACGGAAAAAGATTATTTCAATGCTTTTGAGAAGCTATTCGAAATGGTACCAGACAAAGGCTTCATTGTCGGATGTGCGGACAACGCCGCAGTCATGAGGCTTATGAATATATTCAGAGGTGACAAAGCCTTCTACGGGAAGGCCAGAGATGACGGAACCAAGCTCTATTGCAGCTATGGCAATGTGATCCAGTCTAGTCGCGGCCTTGAATTCAATATCTCGTGTGAAGGGGTCAATTATACAGTGCGCTCTCCGATGCTCGGCTCTTTCCAAGCTGAGAATATAGCTGGTTGCTTCGCCATGGCCCATAAGCTTGGCATCAATTCAGACTCCATTGTCGAGGCTATCTCTGAATTCAACGGGCTAAAAAGGAGGCTAGAAAAGCGAGCCGACGGAGATGTCACCAAGAAAGGCGTGACCATAATAGACGATATCGCCCATTCCCCTGAAAAAGCCTCTTCAGTCCTCGCGACTCTTCAGGCCATATACCAAGGAAAGATTATCTGTGTGTTTGAACCAAATAGCGGCGGCCGAAGCAGAGAGTCGGTCGGTAAATATAACGGCGCCTTCAAAGATGCGGACATTTTAGTGATACCGAGGCTCACGAAATTAAAAGCGGCAAGTGATGATTCAGAAAAGCCGATAGAAGGAGAAGAGCTAGCCGCTATAATAAAAAAGACTCACTCTAATGTCCATTTCATTGAAAATGATGAGGAGGTTGTGAGCTTTCTCAAAGCCAATTCGGAAAAAGGCGACGTGATCGCCTTTCTAGGATCGCATGGATTCAGAGGGATGATTGAGGAAACTATAAATATCATCTCTTGACGTCATTTACACGAATTTTCAATTTTCAAATTCCAATTTTCAATGAATTTACAATGAATGAATTTTCAAGCGATCGCTAATAGATGCGTCAATTGAGAATTTGATCATTGAACATTGATTGAAAATTGGAATTTGAAAATTGAAAATTCGTGTAAATGACACTTCGCCTACTTCCCTTCATCCACAATCTCCGTCTTCACATTATCTCCATCAAATCCTTTGATGAGCAAGGTCATACCGCAGTGATTGCATTCTATGACCATTCCTGGGGTGATAGTAGGATACCGAGAAAGGTCTATGACATTCTTGCATTCCGGGCAAACACAGAGCATATTCGGTTTTTTCATATTATCTTGGATCATTTTGGGGAAATTAATTTCTAGGACTTACACACTTGGATGCAGTTCGAGGCGCGAGCGAGGCTTGCGACCAAACTGTATTGTAAATACAGTGCGGGAGCAAACGAGCGAAGCAACGAAGAAATGCCGCATGCTTAAGTCTCATGAATCTTAGCAAAAAAACCGCAGCGTTGCCAGCCTGTGGACTAGGCTGTAGACTATACACATGATCACTCCGCATGAAAAACATGATGAATTAGGCAAAGCTATCGGTCTGTCTGACCTATATTTCAAACGCGAGGACCTCCATCCGTATGGCTCTCATAAGGGACGATCTATTCCCGTGATGATCGATCATTATATCAAGAATGGCGATCGACGATTCGCCATTTCATCTTCAGGAAATGCAGCCTTGGCCGCCGCTTTGTACATAAATAAACTAAATGCTAGCTGCGCGGATTCCCCTATCACTCTCGACATCTTCGTGGGGAATAATATCTCTCCGCACAAGAAAGATAAGCTGATGAAACTGACGGACGACGATGTACGCGTGCTTACCAAAGAGCGGCCTCTTCAAGCCTTGACTCAAGCGGCGAATGAAGGCTGTCGGAGCTTGCGACAATCTACAGATGACCTAGCCCTGATCGGATATGAATCACTGGCGCAAGAATTATGTGAGATAAAAAACTTAGGAGCCGTCTTCATAGGCACATCTTCAGGGACCACGGCGCAAGCTCTGGCTGACTATTTCCTGAAGAATAAACTAAAGACCCAAGTGCATATCGTTCAAACCTCTTCTTGCCACAAGATCGCTGATGCTTTCGAAACATTCGATATTCCAGACGAAAGATCGATCGCTGACGCTATAGTAGACCAGACGGCTTTTCGTAAAGACATGCTTGTTCCCTTGATAGAGAAAACGGGCGGTCAAGCTTGGTGCGCAACAAATGAGAATATCCAAGCAGCCCTTGAATTGGTCGGAGAGCATACCGATCTTCAAATATCGAACAATAGCGCGCTCTCCATCGTCGGAGCTATGCAGGCAGTATATATGGGATATGAGATCGAGGGGGCGGTGGTGTGTTTGGTATGCGGAGATTGATTTGAAAAACTACCTCGCTCCCTCCTCGGCACGACAAGTGCCTTCGTTTCGCTCCGCTTCGCTACGCGAAAGTCGCCACTTGTCGCTGCCTGCGACGGTCGCGGCTAACGTGATTCGACTTTACATTACAACGATCTCACCGCTCTCACAAACCTCTCTCCTCTCTCTTTTCTGGAAACATCAAATCCACCGGCATCAAAGCCTGGGCTGAATAGGACCTTGTCTCCAGTATGGATCTTCTCCCGAGCCAAAAGCACAGCTTCTTCGATCGATGGCACTGACAATACCTCCATTCCATCTAGGCCTTGCAGCATCTTCCTATGCCGGATAGTGCCGCTGCCAGGTAAAAGGATCATGGTATGCGCATACTTCGGCAAAACTTCGCTGAATGCCTTGTAATCAGACCCGCTCTGAGCACCACCAAATATCAAAACCAGATCTTTATCGGTCGAGAGAGATCTCATCCCCGCGATCGTCGCGTCTGGAGAAACTGAAGCTGTATCGTTATAAAACTCCGTGCTCTTGATCTTTTTCACCAATTCCAATCTGCCCTTGAGAGGCTTCCAAGCCTCGAGGATCTCCTGGATCTTCTCTTCAGGCACCTTGAAGAGCCTAGCTACTTGAAGCGCCAAAGCGGCATTATCACGATCATGAGAGCGCCCTTTGAAATCCCATTCTGAGGGAACCATCGTGGCCTTGGTTCGCAGCATCTTGGCCTTGCTATCGAACTTGTATACTCGAGTCGCGTCGATGACCTCATCGCTCGCGACTATGAAATTGTTATAAGTCTGATATGACAATATCTCGAACGGCGATTCATCGTACATCGCCGGAGACGGCACAGTAGTGAAGACGGACACTTGAGGGCTGATCCTCATGCCATAGAGCTCTTTCATCATAAGCCCCGTCATGCGCATGAGCATGATATCCCCATTTCGGGCTTTTTTCAGGAAAGAGAGGATGCCTCCCCTAGCCTCTGGGTCTACGACAAAGCATGACTGGGCAGGAGCCTCATGATCAGACGGTGATTCGCATACAGACTCGAGGAGAGGAGCAAGCATAGAGAGCACGGTTGCTTTACCACAAGATCCCATCACTCCCACCAAGGTCAGAGGCGGTGAAAGCTTGAAAAATAGAGTCTCGGGGTATTCGATAGTCACGCCCTTTTCTTGGGCTTGTTTGAGAAATAGCGAATTGCGAGGATATTCATGCGATAGGATGATCATATCCATGTCGAGCAGATCATCGGCTGGGATAGATCCGCAGACATAATTGGCCAATCCGACCGATCTTAAAAAGACCAAATGGCTTTTCAGCCTGGCTTCGCTGCGAAGATCATATATAGACAATAACGCCCCGCTCTTAATCAGAAATCGAGCATCGTCGATCATTTCTCCATGAGGGCCTAAGCCTATCATCGCTATCCTTTTGCCTTTGAAATAGTCACGGGAAGTCATGAGGGTATTATAGAGCAAAAGGCGGAAATCCAGAAATGGCAAAGCGACTAGCCACTAGGGTTTAGCCACTAGTGAACGTCAGCAGCAAGATACTAGTGGCTAATCACTAGTGGCCAGGCCCTACTATCTCACTTCTCAGTAAGCAGTCCCTTCACCTTAACGAACTCCTGTAATATGGCCTGCAATCTAACTGCTTTATCCGGTAGAGCTTCAGCGGCGATCGAAAATTCGGAGATCTCTTTCATAAGGATGCCGTATAGGTCATGGAAGTATTCTTCAAGGGCTTTGCGCCTTGTCGTGCTTTCTTCTTCAGTAAGTCTATGTTTTGACGGCCGATCGAATATCCTCTCTATATTCTCCGGCCTGCGGAGATTATTATACTCTACTAATTCATGGCTAAGAATGCCGCACAAAGACGGCGAGGTGATAGTGTAATCGCGTAACATTGTTTTGGAGATTGAAGGATTCTAACTAAACACAAAGATATGATTCTTTTCGAGAAGATATTTACATGAATTTTCAATTTTCCCTACTTCGCTCCTCGTGGTTCGACTAGCTCACCACAAGTTACCTCGGAGCTTCGCAGGGCAGGCAAATTCCAATTTACAATGAATTTTCAATTGAGAAATTTTCAAACAGGATACATACCCGTATCTGATAGTTGATAATTTGAACATTGTAAATTCATTGTAAATTGGAATTTGTAAATTGAAAATTCTAGGAGATATCACCCCGCTAGAACTTCAATGTCTATATTTAAGTTAAAATTCCTTCAACTGCTTAATAGTTCGCTTCGATGCTTGAAAAAGCATCTTTGGTGATGATGACATGGTCGAGCAAGGAGATGCCTAGGATTTTGCCCGCTTGGATGAGCTGCTTGGTGATCTCGATATCTTCCGGACTGGCGACAGCTTCTCCCGAAGGATGATTGTGCGCCAAGACTACGGCGGAAGCGTTAGATTCTATGGCTGGTCTGAAAACTTCGCGGGGATGGATCATATTGGAATTGATGGTACCGATAGAAATGACTTCATCACGGATGACCCTATTGTGGCTGTTCAGATACAAGCCTCTAAGATGCTCTTTTGGCAGATTGCGCATATCCTGCAGATATTCATACGCGTCTTTGGCGCTACGGATCGTCGTAAAGCCATTCTGGCTCCGATCAAAGAAGCGACGGCCCAATTCCCCACAAGCCACGATCTGGCAGGCTTTGACTATGGGGATATCGACGTCTTTGGAAAGCTTCTCGGCGCTCTTCTCCGATAATATGCTCTTTTCGCCATATTCACGGATGATGCGATTGGTCATTTCCAAGACATCTTCTTTGACCGTCCCATTGATCAATACTAAAGCCAAAAGCTCTCGAATACTCAATGATTCGGGACCCTGAGCTATGATTTTTTCGCGAGGCTTCTCTTCCGACGGCAGATCCTTAATCGTGAGCACATACTCACGAAAGGGCCGGTCGAGGAACATCGCATTGGAACGGATGGCGTATGTCTGCATGGGAGTATTATAGCGCGTCCCTTCCTTTCTTCGCCACTTCCGCTTTCCTGATAGATAATGCCTGGCATTTCTTTGCCAATTCTATGACCAAACCTTGATCATTGGCGTGTTCAGCGGCTTTCAATTCCTGCATCGTCTTCACAAGCTCATCATTTATCATATCTATCTCATAATTGAAAAGAAGCTCTTTCATATGGCGATGCCATGAAGGCTCATCGTCTCCATATAAAGCCTCAGCTTCGAATACATGGTCGACCATGGTCGCAGATGATCTTTTCACATGATCTTCATAGCGGTCACCAGCGATCTTTTTCATCAGCTCGCGATATTTTTCGGCTTCTTCCTTGATCTTTTTATCCATCAGAGCGAGCAAGCCGAATATGCGGCGAGAGACAAGGTCGATGTGGCCGCCGGCTGGTTGATTTCTGGAGGTCGGACCTCCCGAATCACTCGGAGCTCTGGAGGTCGGACCTCCCGAAATCGGCATCTTCTTCAAGTCTTCCCAAACGGCGCTCTCGGTAATCTTGGCCCGATCAGCGATCATCTTCACGAAATGGGCCTTGTCCATGGAGCTATCTATCTTTACCAAGAATGGGAAAACTCGTTCTCGCAAAGCGCGTGGTAATTTACGCGGATCCGGGTTATCAGCCAAAACATTGTTCAGCTCGAATTCGACTATCGGCTTGGCATTTCTCAAAACAGTTTTCCAATTCTCTACATTCACCTTAACCAGATCAGCGGGATCTTTACCGCCAACGATCTCGGCAATCTTCACATCCATCCCTAGAGACAAAGCTATGCCCGCAGCTCTCATAGAAGCCTTCTTACCCGCCGAATCAGAATCGAAGGCGATTATGACATTAGGAGAAAGCCTTCTAACAAGACCGAGATTGCTGACTATTCCCGCTTCATTCGCCACTTCATCCCCCATAGCCGTACCGGAAGCAGCCACAGTATTCTTTATCCCCGCCTGATGTGACATGACCAAATCCATCTGCCCTTCTACGAAGATGGAATAATTCATGCGCCTGATCTCATTCTTGGCCTTATCCAATCCATAAAGGACTTGGGATTTATCATACAAAGGAGTATCGGGACTATTAATGTATTTAGCACTCTGATCATCAGCTTTCAAGATCCGCCCAGAGAATGCGATAACGCGACCGCTTGAATCGAAGATTGGAAACATTATTCTTCCTCGAAAGCGATCATAACAGTTGGAATTAGAATTACTTGCGACCGGTTGAGCAATCCTTTTATCGGCGACAAAGGTCGACGAGATCGCCCTATCGGGCGACTCTCCGACCTTTCTCGCCTCAACGGATTGCTCAACCTCTTTCTTCTTCACTAATCCTGCTTTCTCCATCGCTGATTCATTGAATCCTTTTCCTTTCAAGTAAACAGAAAGATTCCTCCAAGCGTCAGGCGCCCAGCCAATTCGAAATTCTTTCTTGGTTGAATCATTGATGCCACGCCCATTCACATATTCAGTTGCCTCTTTTGAATTAATTAACTGCGCCTCAAAGTATTTAGCCGCTTCCTCCATTACAGCGTAAAGCCTATCTCGCTCTCCATCCGCCTTCTGATCGAAAACCAATGGCACTCCTGCCTTCTCCGCAAGAACCTTCAAAGCTCCTCGGAAATCTAGTCCCTCGAATTGCTCCACAAAAGTGAAAATATCTCCCTTAGCGCCGCAGCCGAAACAGTAGTATCCTCCCCTATCTGGTGAAACGAAAAAGGATGCGCTTTTCTCATTATGAAACGGGCATTTGGCCTTCAGCGATTTGCCGGCATGCTCGAGCTTCACATAGGAGCCGATGACGTCTTCTATCTGCAATCGGGCCTTTATCTGGTCTACAACATTGCGATTCATAGAGAGAGTATAAGGTATTGGGGAGGATTTATAAAGAGTGCTTTTTGCAAATGAAGTCATGTGATACCATATTCAAAAAGCACACCAAAGGCACAATATGAAAATACCCATAGGTTTGGCTGCAACGGCTGGTTATCTGCGAAGCGGAAGAGAATGGCCACACAGAAAGCCGTTCACTTTCTTAGCTCCATTGTCACAAGTCTTCAGGAGCTCACCAAGATATGTTGAAGAAGTCTTCCCACCCAAACCAAGGAAGAGATTCCGCAAATGACCGGCCAAACAACGGCTAGCGCGCACCATCACGGTGCGCTGTATTTTTTATACAGAATTTTCAGGTGATTGTTCTGAAGAGCTATCTATAGATATCCTTCCTATTACCTATTTTCACCAGCCTAATCGTGTCATTATCTTCAAATACAAAAATAACACGCCAGTCCCTCGTTATCCGAAATGAAAACATCCGACTCAACTCTCCTTTCAAATTCTTGGTATGCAGAGTCGGATAAAAGGGATTTCTTGATAAGACATGCATGGAGACATCCAACATTTCTTGAGCTTTCTTTGGGAGAGTCGAAGCTTGCTTAATGAAATCTTTTGAATAGACTATCTTCATAGAGCCTTGATCTGCTGTAGCAAAGATCCCTTACCTGAGTATTGAAATGCTGCCTTCTGCTTTGCAGCCTTCAACACTTCCCTCACGAAAACGGCCTTATATGCGCCTTCATCATCTCTGCTGTTTATCGCATCAATGAAAAATGAACGAAGCGTGTTGACTTCTTTTGATAGAATCCTGATAGTCTTTTCCATAGCTTTGGTGGTCATGGTGAATATATAGCATATTTCGGTGACCAAAACAATCATCTATGTAGCCCTATCTGAAGCTCATACAGCCTCCTGTATTCCCCTCCCTCGATCTTGATTAGTTCGCCATGCGTCCCCGACTCTATAAGCTTCCCTTCCTTGAAAACTATGATCTTATCAGCCTTGCGGACCGTACTCAGACGATGGGCGATGATAAAGGTAGTCTTGCCTTCCATGAGCTTGTCGAGAGATTCAGTGATGATCTTCTCTGAACCGGCATCGAGAGCCGCTGTAGGTTCATCCAGGACGAGAATGCGCGGGTCGCGCAGGATAGCTCGAGCGATCGCCACGCGCTGCTTTTGACCCACTGAGAGCTTGATTCCGCGCTCACCCACGACTTGATCCCATTTCAAAGGAAATGTCTGGATGAAGTCATAAGCATGAGCTTTCTTGGCGGCCTCCTCCATTTGTTCATCAGAAGCGGAGAAATTACCATACTTGATATTGGTTTTGATCGTGTCGTTGAATAGAACGACTTCCTGCGGCACTACCGCGATCTGCGAACGGAGAGAACGGAGATCGAGAGACTTTATGGGCTGTCCATCTATTTTGACTTCCCCTTGAGTCGAGAAATGGTAAGCCGAAATGAGATCGATGAGAGTGCTCTTACCCACGCCTGATTCGCCCACAAAAGCTATGACATCTCCCGCCTTCACTGAAAATGAGATATCCTGAAGGACCGGCTTCCCTTCGTCATAATAGAATGAGACCTTATCAAATTCTATGTCACCACGGATCACAGACGCGCCTGAGCCCTTCGGCGAGTAATTCTCCGTCTCCATGGCCAAGATTTTCTCTGTTTCCTGGATATTGATGATGCCATTCTGGATGGTCTGCCAATTCCTGGCAATAGTCACGAATGGCCCGAATATCATCGCCGCATAGGCATTGAAAGCCAAAAGCTCTCCCAAAGTCATAGTCCCTGAATGGATATAGTAAACGGAGAATACAAATATCAATATTTGAGTCCCTAGAATGGTAAGGCGCTGGTACAAACCGAGCGTACCCCAGACTTTCACTTGCTTCATCCATAGAGGCAGAGCTTCTCCGGACTTCCGAACGAGCTTCTCCTTTTCGTAGGCCTCAGCGGTGGCCTGCTTTATGGCCACCGTGTTCCCTATCATATCAAAAGCATCCCCGTAGATTTCCGAGGTTTTTTCGTAATATTCTTTTTGATAATTGCTCAGCGGTTTTACATTCCGAACAATCGCAAATAAGTATATGATGAGGCCCACACAAAGGAATGCTGCCAGAAGCGGCTTTAAAGCGAATGTTATGATGAGAGCGATCACTATGCTCAATATCTGCGGTGCTAGATCGATGACTATCCTGCCCACTATCGTCTCCAATGAGCCGGCTGCCATAGTTATCTTGTTGCCTATCTCGCCAACCTTATTCTTCTTGTGAAAGGACATGGGCAAGTTCACCAGGAAGCCAAACCCTTTCGCGACATAATCGAGCCAAATATAGTTGGAGAGATATTCGCTCTTGATCTGTATGCGCCAGTCGAAGAAATAGGTCGCCATCTGTATCACCGCCCAGAGAATGAGCAGTGCCATATAAGTGGGCAATAACATTCCCAGAATAATGGTCGCACCCGGAGTGATTATGGAATCAAAGAATGTTCCGGCGATATACGGTATGACCCCGTTCCCTATAGCGGATAGGATGCCAATGACGCTCAAAAAGATGATATCTTTGCGATATTTTGAAAGATAACCGACCAAGACCTTGAATCCTGTCAGGAGGCTGCCCTTCGTGATCTTGTCGTCAACCTTCTTCTCTTTATTTTCTAGAGTAGGCTCGTCCATAATCTACTTATACTAATACAATTAATGAAAAGACGCACTTATTATTTTCTCTTCAATCGCCTCCCAATTAATTGGAAAATTGATTGTAAATTGGAATTTGCTTGCCCCGCGGAGCTCTGCAAGAGCGAAGTAGGGAAAATTCATGTACAAAACAACCAGCTATCTCTAGCGGGTTGTTTTGTCAGATAAATAATCGACTCCTACAAGCTCCCCTCCTTCGGCGCAATGGCATCTACCATAGCCTTCTTTGGCGATCCAGGGAAACCTGAGCCAGCTGGGACTAGACGACCGATGATGACATTCTCCATGAGACCGGTGAGATCGTCTTCAGCGCCGCGGACAGCGTTGGAGATAAGGACGCGGGTAGTGTGCTGGAATGAAGCGGCTGAAAGGAAGCTCTTCCTTGTGAGAGAGGTATCAGTGATACCCATGACGATCTTCTCTGCCTTGATAGGCACGCCCCCCTCTTTCTTGGCCAATTCATTCTCTTCAGAGAGCTGGATATCGTCGACGACCATACCTTCCGTGAGATTCGTAGCTCCGCCATCGAGAACGCGGCGGCGCGAGAACATCTGCTTCACGATGATCTCGATATGCTTTCGCGAGACCGTCTCGCCCTGCAATTCGTAGATCTTACCGACTTCGGTGATGACATAATCCTTGGCGCGCTCTTCGCCGCCATATTCGAAGACCTCATCGATATCAGCTGAGCCGTCAGTGAGAAGGTCTCCCCTCTTCACATGATCGCCTGTCCTGATGAGAGTAGTCCTGCGATACGGGAAGACATATTCTATCTCGGCAGCTTTCTTGCCCTTGCTCTTCTCATCCAGTTCCGGCAAGAGGCGGATCAATTTCTCCTTGCCCATATCCTTGACCTCGGTGATCACACCGGTAGCGGTAGCGACCACGGCCGGATTCTTGGGACGGCGCTTCTCGAAGATCTCCTCGACGCGAGGCAGACCCATGGTGATGTCTCCGCCTTGAGCCGCGGCTCCTCCAGCGTGGAAGGTTCTCATTGTGAGCTGCGTACCAGGCTCGCCGATGGCTTGAGCAGCGACCGTTCCGACTGCTTCGCCGAGTGCGACCAAGCTATTCTTACCAAGGTCTAGACCATAGCACTGCGCGCAAACGCCTCGGATAGTCTTGCATGAAAGAGGCGAACGTACGCGCAATTCATGGATACCGGCATCTTCGATCTGTGTGGCATCGGCTTTGGTGATGATATGACCTTTCTTGAAAAGGATCTTGCCGTCGGCAGTCTTCGCATCTTCAGCGGTGACACGACCGCGGATATTCTTGGATAGAGGGATATTCATGCCCGAAGCAGTCTGCTTCTTGATGACGATACTGTCTTTCGTTCCGCAGTCTTCCTCTGAAACGACCACGTCCTGGGCGACCACGAACAGTTTGCGTGTCAGATATCCAGCTTTGGCAGTGTTCAAGGCCGTGTCGGATAGACCCTTACGAGAGCCGTGAGTGGTGATGAAATATTCGATAGGGGTCAGACCTTCCTTTGAACAGGACAAGATCGGGAATTCCACGGTTCCTGAGACTGATGCGATGAGACCCTTCATACCGGCCATTTGAGTGATCTGAGAGAGCGATCCGCGAGCCCCAGAAGTGAACATGTCGTAGACGGAACCATTCTTGTCGAGAGATTGAGGGATAGCTTTTTCCACATCGCTCTTGGCTTTCTGCCAGACTTCGATATGCTTCCTGATGCGCTCTTCCTCTGTGAGCAAGCCCTCGCTGAATTGAACCGTGATATGCTCGGCTTTCTTCTTGGCCTCAATGATAATATCTTTCTTGGCTTCAGGGACCATGATATCGTCAATGCCCCAAGTCGTCCCTGAAGTAGTCGCGAATCCAAAACCGAAAGTCTTGATCTGGTCGAGAATAGGGGCAACAAAGGCAGCGCCACGAATAGTGATCATGTCATCGATAATGATACCCAAGCGCTTGCGACCGACCTCTTCATTGATGAAAGGATAATCATCCGGCAATATATCGTTCATGAGAACGCGTCCGGCCGTAGTGTCAAAAAGCTTGCCTTTGAAAGCAGCGTACTTCACATTGACAGGGGCGAGGATCTTGATCTTGGCGCGCAGGTCGAGCTCGTCGAAGCTGTGAGCGAGGACTGCGGCTTCTGGTGATTCAAAATATTTGCCTTCTCCCTTGGCGCCTACGACAGTCTTGGTGACCCAGAAACAACCGAGCACGATATCTAGCATCTTTGCCACGACGGTCGGATCATTGTTGCCAGGCTTCAAGATATTCTTGTCGGCGGCCATGATCTCTTTGGCTTCGAGCTGAGCTTCCGGAGAGAGCGGTACGTGAACGGCCATCTGATCTCCATCGAAGTCGGCGTTGAAAGCGGTACAGACGAGCGGGTGTACTTTGATAGCGTTTCCTTCGGTCAAGATCGGCCTGAAGGCTTGAATGCCCAGGCGGTGCAAAGTAGGAGCACGATTCAGAAGCACATATTTGCCCTTGATAACCTCTTCTAGGATCTCCCAGACCTCCTTAGCTCCATCGTCAATCAGACGATTGGCTCCTCTGATGTTATATGACAATTCCCTTTTCAAAAGGCCAGAGATGACGAAAGGTCGGAACAATTCAAGGGCCATATGTTTGGGCATACCACATTCATCGATCTTCAATTCTGGACCCACGACGATCACCGAACGACCTGAATAGTCTACGCGCTTTCCAAGAAGATTCTGTCGGAAGAGACCCCTCTTGGACTTCAAACCGTCCGACAGAGACTTCAAAGCCCTCTTCTGGGCAGCAATAGCGGCTGCACCAGCGGAAGAGCTGTGGCGGATAGAGTTGTCAATCAAGGCGTCAACAGCTTCCTGGAGAATGCGCTTCTCATTACGGAGAATGACTTCAGGGGCACTGATCTCCTTCAATTTCAATAGACGATTGTTGCGATTGATGACACGGCGATACAAATCGTTCACATCGGAAGTAGCGAAGCGTCCTCCTTCCAAGGCGACCATCGGGCGCAAACCAGGCGGGATGACTGGGATCTTCGTAAGAAACATCCATTCAGGACGGACTCCAGATTTTATCATCTGTTTGACCAGAGAGAGCCTCTTGGCCAGTTTTTCTTTGTCGGCCGCTCCGGAAGCATCGTACTCTTTCTCAAGCTCGACCTTGAGCTTGGCGAGATCTACATTCTTCAAAATGTCATATATGGCTTCAGCGCCTATCTTGGCCTCGAATATCGCGCCATATCTCACGGCATATTTATGATATGTGACTTCGTCCATGACGAATCCTTCGAGGATGGTCTCGATCTCCTTCCTGGCATTCAAGACAAGCTCTTTCAGAGCTTCCTTGGTCTTGTCATCTTGCGCAGATTTGACCTTGGCCTTGTATTCACTATCTAGCTCCTTTGAGAATTTGTCCTTTTCAGCTTGATTGACCTTGGTGACCATATAACCGGCGAAGTAGACGACCTTCTCGAGATCGGATGAAGTCATGCCGAGGATCAAGCCGATCCTTGAAGGGACGCTACGGAGGAACCAGATGTGGGAGACCGGCGAAGCGAGCTCGATGTGGCCCATGCGCTCACGTCGAACTATGGATCGGGTGATCTCCACGCCGCATTTCTCGCAGACTATGCCCTTGTAGCGGATGCCGCGATATTTGCCGCAATAACATTCGAAATCGCGATCCGGACCGAAGATCCTCTCGTCGAAGAGGCCGCTCTTCTCGCTCCTCTGCGTCCTGTAGTTGATCGTCTCCGGCTTAGTGACTTCCCCATACGACCATTCGATGATCTTGTCAGGCGAAGCCAAGGTCAGCTTCACGATATCGAAGTCCTGTGGATCGTACTGTTTCTTTGTTGTTATTGTTTGCATGGTTTTGTTATTAATTGCGGCTGGTAATCTTTAATAATTTACATAATCGTTGACCGTGAACTTCACCCTATTGCTCTCCTTGCCCCAAGGCTTGGCATACACCTCATAATTCCCCGGAGCGAGCTCGGAGCTAGTGCTATCGCAAGGAGAGAGCGCTACGCCAGTATTGCCTCGATAGTCTCCCGGGGTAGGACAAGGAATTTTAACTGAGACCTTGATCAGATTTCCTGCTGTCTTCGTATAATCACCGAAGGTATCAGTCAAGGTTATGATATCTCCATCTTTCCTGACAAAATATGCTTTCAGATCACCTTCAAATCCGGAAAGATTCTTGCCTTGAATAGTCACAACGGTTCCAAGAGGACCTGAGGAAGGATTGATGGAAGTGATCACAGGCACTGCTTCAGTCTGATCCTGATTTTGAGAAGTTGAAGTCGCCGTAGTCGATGTGGCAATATGACTCGGGTCTATAAAGACTTCAATGGGACCTCTCTTTGAATTTGTCACAGCCCAGTACGTTACGCCGCTGATGATCAGCAAAGCCACAACCGCAATAACGGCCGGCATGATTGAACCTCCTTGGAGATTCGCCCCTATTTTTGATTTTTCATTTGTATATTTCATTTTTGATATTTGATTTTTGATTTAAAATCAATACACAAAATCTATTCTTCCTCAACTTGTCCCCTCTTGACCAGCTCCACATTCAAGGCCAAACCGCGGAGTGTCTTCAATAGAACATTGAACGAAGCAGGCAAGTTCGGAACTTTCATGCGCTCGCCTTTGACGATAGCGTCGAAGGTCTGTGAGCGGCCAAGTATATCGTCTGATTTCACCGTAAGTATTTCGCGCAGAGTATGGGCGGCGCCATGACCGAGCAAAGCCCAGACTTCCATTTCTCCGAAGCGCTGTCCTCCTCCTTGTGCCTTTCCGCCGAGAGGCTGCTGAGTGATGAGAGAGTAAGGACCGATCGAGCGCATATGGATCTTGTCTTCCACCATGTGGTGAAGCTTCATGATGTACATATAACCGACAGCGATAGGCTGATGGAAATGCTCGCCGGTGCGGCCGTCGCGCAGCTTCATTTTGCCTGAAGTATCATAGCCGGCTTTCTTGAGCTCTTCTTTGATCTCAGCATCGGAAGCTCCCATGAAAGGAGGGACGATAGCTTGATATCCGAGAGCATTGGCAGCGAGGCCGAGGTGCAATTCAAGGATCTGACCGAGGTTCATACGTGAAGGCACGCCGAGAGGAGTGAGGATGACATCGATAGGCGTTCCATCTTCCATGTACGGCATATCTTCCTCAGGAAGGATCTTGGAGATGACACCCTTGTTGCCGTGGCGTCCGGCCATCTTGTCTCCGACCGAGACGTTACGGACCTGAGCGACTTCGATATAGATCTTCTTGATAATTCCAGACTCCAGTTTGTCTCCCTTCTCGCGAGAGAAGACTTTGACAGAGATGATGCGTCCGCGCTTGCCATTCTCCATCCTCTTGGACGTATCTTTCACATCGCGGGCCTTCTCTCCGAATATCGAGCGGAGCAAGCGCTCTTCCGGAGTGAGCTGAGTCTCTCCCTTCGGGCAGATCTTGCCCACGAGGATATCTCCCTGACGGACTTCGGCGCCTACGCGCACAATGCCCTCTTCTGTGAGATTCTTGAGCTTGCCTTCTCCTACGTTAGGGATATCGCAAGTCGTGACTTCAGGGCCGAGCTTGGTATCGCGGACATTGACTACAAACTCCTCGATATGGATAGAGCTCCACTTGGCATTCTTGACGACTCTTTCAGAGAGGATGATGGCGTCCTCGTAGTTGGAACCAGACCATGACATGAAAGCCACCAAGGAATTGTGACCGAGAGCGATCTCACCATTCTCAGAAGTCGAAGTATCGGCCAGCACATCCCCCTTCTTGACCTTGTCTCCGATGGAGACGACTGGGCGCTGATGGAAAGCGGTAAAACCATTTGTTCGAGAGAAGAGGATGAGATTGAATTGAGTGGCGCGTCCGCTCTTGCCTTTCATGATGATCTTCTTGGCATCGACAGTGACGATCTCTCCATCTTCAGGAGCGACGACTACACGGCCAGTATCGAGGATAGCTTTGCGCTCCATACCGGTAGCGACGATCGGAGCTTCAGGGACGAGACAAGGCGTAGCTTGTTTCTGCATGTTCGATCCCATCAAAGCGCGGTTGGCGTCATCGTGATTCAAGAACGGGATGAGCGAAGTCGCGATAGAGAAAGCTTGATTGGCGGCTACGTCGATATAATCGATCTCATCTTTAGTGGCCATCGCCGGCTTGCCATTGATGCGGACTTCCGCTTCAGAGATAGTGATCATGCCATTTTCATCTCGAGGAGTGGCGGCGTGAGCGATGCGGAAATTCTCTTCCTCAAGGGCATTCATGTAGGTGATATCGTTGGTGACCACTCCTTTCTTGACCTTGGCATAAGGAGTCTCGATCATGCCGAAATCATTGATGCGAGCGTAAGTAGTGAGGCGCAAGACTAGACCGATGTTCGGGCCTTCAGGGGTGTGGATAGGGCAAAGGCGGCCGTAGTGAGACGGATGGACGTCGCGGACTTCGAAGCCGGCACGCTCGCGCGATAGACCGCCAGGACCAAGAGCCGAAAGCGTGCGAAGATGCTCGATCTCATCGAGGGCATTGGACTGCTGCATGAATTGCGAGAGCTGGTTGGTGCTGAAGAATTCCTTGATCCTGGCCTGGAGAGGACGTGGATATATGAAAGAGACAGGTAGAGTGATATCAGGCTCGATCGTGGACATTTTGTCCTGGATATTCCTCTTCATCTGAGTGAGGCCGAGACGTATCCTCTGCTCTATGAGCTCGCCTACATATCTGACGCGGCGAGAGCCGAGGTGATCGATATCATCAGGCTGCATGTCAGGAGTGACGCTCAAGGTCACGACATGCTTCACGATCGTCGCGATATCATCAAGAGAGATAGTGCGTTGTTCGAGAGACTTCTCGTCCATGGGCTTCTCGAAGCGCTTATTGAAACGAAAACGGCCGACACGAGAGATATCGTATCGCTCTGCGCTCAAGATGGCCTGAATGAAAGAGCGGGCATTATCGGCTGTAGCGAGATCGCCGTCACGCAAGCGCTTGTGTATCTCTATATATGAATCATCGATGGTCTTGGCATGGTCTTTGGCCAGAGTCATCTCAATAGCTTTCTTGGAATTCTCATCATCTTTGAAGAGAGCGACCATCTGTTCGTTCGTCCCTGCCCCGAGAATGCGGATGAGCGAGGTTATGGGGAACTTCCTCTTGCGATCGATGCGGCAATACATTGTTCCATCCAGATCCGTTTCGAGCTCCATCCAAACTCCACGAGCAGGGATAATCTTGGCCCCGAAATAGTTCTTGCCGCGCACATCGCTAGAAGTGAAGAATACGCCAAATGAGCGCGCCAATTGAGGCACGATCACGCGCTCGACGCCATTGATGATGAATGTCCCATGATCCGTCATCAGGGGAAAATCAGCCAGGAACATCTCCTGTTCCTTGACCACATTCAAGGACTTGTTCTTCAAGGTGACTGTCACCTTGATCTGCCCTTCATAGTTCAACTTGTTGAACTTGGCATAGTGCTCGTCGAACTTCGGACGAGAGATCTCGGCATTGCCGATAGACAGCTCGAATTTCTTGTCAGCATAGTCCTTGATCGGCGAGAACTCCTTGAGCAAAGCTGGAATGCCGTTCTCGAGCAAGCTATCAAAAGATGCCAATTGAGATTCAACGAGGTTCGGCATCGGTGACAAAGGTGCCTGATAGCGAGAGAAGTACTTCTTAGGACGGATTGTGGTCATGTTAATTTTGTAAAGTTAATAATAAAACGTGTGGTTATTAATATATTCATCTGACTGCATGGGCCGAATTTTCAATTTTCAAATTCCAATTTACAATCAATTATCAATTTCCAATAAATTAATTTTCAAATCATCGCCACACGTTTGATAATTGAAAATTTGAACCTTGCAAATTGATTGTAAATTGGAATTTGTAAATTGAAAATTAATTACGTCTTCAACCTAACTCAATTCCCTAATATCGATCGGTCACACAAAAAGCCCGTTTTTTGGACGGAGTCACGAATTGATCACTAAAAAGTGATGATATGCACGGGTAGGATTAGTTGGGAGCCTTGTAATCCTCCGCTAGTCGGGCAGAACTCAATCTGCGAAGTTGGTAGAACCCTAGCAAATGCACAGGAATAGTCAATATTGACATTGTGCTATCTTCGATATCTACTATTCACCCATTTGTCTATCTCCGCAAAGCGCTCAAGCATTGCCTCTCTGTCGGCTTTCTTCTCTACCATAGCCGTCATATGTTCCAAGGCCAATTGAATATTGTGATTCATCTGTTCGACTATGATGCCTGTATGCCTTTCGTAATCTTCATTTAATCGCTCTCTAAGCTCATCAAATCTGCGATCTACGACATCAAAGCGCCTATCGACTTTGATTTCGAAATCTTTGAGCTCTTGTTTGGTAGCAAAAATCTTAGTGATTTTGGCTCCAAAATCATTGAATTCCTGCTTGAGCTCTTGTTTGGTAGCAAAAATCTTAGTGATTTTGGCTCCAAAATCATTGAATTCCTGCTTGAGCTCTTGCTTTGTAACATGATTGTCCATATACATTGGAGATATAATTGTTTTTGTACTCATACTCTTTGTTTGGCAGGCATGACGATGAATGTGGCGCTCCATTATTTATCACACTGGTATAATTTTACCGCGCAAGATGATTCGCACAAGTCCACAAGAACAAATAAATATGTCCTGCTACATTTTTCTTCCCTTTTTCCACTCTTCTATCTTCGCATGGTCTCCAGACAAGAGAATCTTCGGCACATGGTATTTCTTCTTTTTGAATTCAATGACTTCCGGCCTAGTATAAACATCTGGACATGCGGTACGATTCTCTTCAATGGATTGATTATCTCCAAGCACTCCAGATATCCTCCTCGTCACAGCATCGATCACTATCATAGCCGGCAATTCCCCTCCCGTGAGTACATATGGCCCGATCGATATATCCACCATCGGAAATGCTTTCTTCACCCTGGCATCTATCCCTTCATAGCGCCCGCAGACCATGACAATATCTTTATATCTCTTAAAAGAATCCGCGACGCCGTTTGTGAACATCTCTCCAGAAGGGCTGAAGAATATGATCTTAACTTTCTGATTCTTTTTTCCAGTGATCGCTCCTGAGGTTTTAAGTTTTGCGTTTTGAGCTTTAAGTTTTCTCCCAACGGCTTTATCGATAGCTCTGATAACAGGCAAAGCTTCAATGATCATTCCTGGACCGCCGCCATAGGGACGACTATCGACTCTCCTTTCCGCATAAGTCATATCTCTCCCTTTCTTTCCAGGAATAGTGAAGTCTCTTGGATTGTAATATTTCAATGCAATATAACCGTCTTCTTGGGCACGCTTAACGATAGAGGCATTCAAGTATGACTCGAAGCTTTCTGGAAATAAGGTGATTATGTGGAATGTGATCATGTAGCTTATGTAATTTGCCTGCCCCTTCATAGAATAAAAAATCTGCGGGATGGTGCTCACACACCATACCACAGAGTTTCGTGATTGAAAAGCTATTTAAATAGCCCTCAGCGACCTATGCAGGGATTGCATTTGGAAGCTCGATTACTGTCAAAGACTTATTTTCCATATCGATGAGCACTGTATCTCCCGCACTCAATAACAGAGGCTGGTCTGGCAGAGGATCTCCTGAAAATACGGCTCTGAAGAGATACTCAGCAAAAGCTCCAGCCAGTCCAGGCTCGACGATCAGAAACAAGATAGCCGCTTTGTTCTTGGCAAATTGTTGAATTGCCTCGAAAAGTTCCCGACACCTATCCTCTATCACTTTCTCAGTGAGCTTCTCATAGGAACTCACGGGAGCAGATCCGAGCCTCCTCGAAAGCTCGAATGCTAGCGCAGAGAACTCTGTTCTATATTGATACAGAAAGAGAACAGTGAGACCGCTTATGAACGGTCTGAGCACTTCTTCAAGGCCGGCGACTGCCTCGGCCTGATTGATTCCGCTATGGACAAGGACTTTTATTAAGTTTTTCATTCCTAGCTCCTTCCAATGCTACATAATACAAAATATCGCGATTCGTGTCAAAGCTGTAAACCCTGAACTGGCGAACGAAAAAGACCGGCCCTTTGCCAGTCTTTTTTATGAGAAAATTGTTCAGTGGATTAGAGCTTGAGATCCGCCATCGCTTCATCGACGCTCTTGGATGCCCTCTCTGCCGACTTCATAGGAGCGGCACCAGCTGCTCCGGCGGCTGCGACCATCTCTGGGGAGCGGAGGCCTCCGACAGGCTCATTGATCTTGAGATTGACGCGAGAATTGTTCTTCATGCCTACGACACGGAGAAGAGTGCGGATGGACTTCGCGGTATTGCCCTGTCTTCCGATGATCTTACCCATATCTGCAGCGCCCACTTCCAGAGTGAGGAGCACGCCCATCTCATCTACCGTGCGAGCGACCTTGACCTGATCCGGACTGTCAACTAAAGCCTTGATAACATACTCGAGGAACTGTTGGTCTGCGTTCATGTTTTTTCTGACTAAATAATAATCGTACAGTTCGCTGTACTTCCGACATTGTAGCAAATATGAGAACTCAGTCAATCATCAGTAAGCTTCATGGACTGCCGTATGGCTTTCCGCGCTCTGCGGGGTCATTTCCTTGCACTCCGCATTTTCACAAAGCCAAAGGCCTCTCGGACATGCACGGCCTTTGTCTTTGGAAAATGCCGGTCGTGCCAGGAATTGACTCGTCCTCGAGCTTGGAAAGCCATGCGGCAGTCCATGAAGCTTGCTATATTCTAGGTTATTAATTCGCTGGCGCGGCAGCGGGTGCAGGCGCAGCCTTGGGAGCTTCTGCGACAACCTCTTTCTTGATCGGAGTCTTCTTTGGCAAAGCATTGAGCTTCTTGCCGGTGATGGCCTTCTGGCCGACTAGGAAATTGTGAAGCGTCAGAGATAGCTTGGCGCCTTTGGACATGAAATGCTTGATCTGTTCGATATCCAACTGATCAACCTTATTATTGAGGCGCGTATCATACCAGCCAAGATTCTTGAGATATTTGCCGCTTTTCGGGCCATTCTTAGAATCGGTCAAAACCACCCTGAAAGAGGGCTCATGCTTGCGTCCAACGCGCTGAAGTCTTATTGATAGCATGCGAGAAAGATTACCAGAATCGGCCATAAAATGCAACCTATCGTTAGGAATTAGCCACTAGTGAACGCTAATAGCAGAATTCTAGTGGCTAATCACTGGTAACTAGGTCCTACAAAGTCTCGACGACTATAAAATTGGTCGCTGCTGATCTATTGAATGGTTGACCCCCCACTATCACAACCTTATCACCCTCCTTGGCTAGTTTGTTCTCGAGCATGAGCTTCCTGATATTCTGGAGGATCTCATCGACATTTGTGAACGTTGGGGCGGCGATTGGATAGCATCCGAATGAGAGCATCAGTTTATTGGCATTCTCTGGTACATCAGAGAATGCGAGGATAGATTCAGCGGGACGGTACCTTGCTAGGAGACGCGCGGTGCGGCCTGAGCGGGTCAAGGCGACTATAGTCTTGGCTCCTATGCTGTGAGCTGTCCTGACAGCAGATTGCGAGACCACATCTGTGACATCGTGAGCCTCGCTGTATTCAGCGATAGTATCTTGAGTATAGACTTCCTTTTCAATGCGGAGAGCGACTTTAGTCATAACCTTGACCGCTTCTACAGGGAAATCTCCCAACGCCGTCTCCTCAGAGAGCATGATCGCATCAGTTCCGTCTATGATGGCATTGGCGACATCAGACACTTCAGCGCGTGTTGGCACAGGGCTCTTGACCATAGACTCCAACATCTGTGTCGCTGTGATAACTGGCTTGCCGATAGAATTGCATTTATGGATGATCATCTTCTGGACCAGCGGGACTTCTTCAGCTGGTATCTCGATAGCAAGGTCTCCTCGAGCCACCATGATGGCGTCAGAGACTTCTATAATGGCGTCTATATCATCGAGAGCTTCTGGGGTCTCGATCTTGGCTATGATGTGAGCCTTGGATCCCGCAGCCTGCAAGATCGTACGCAGCTCGACTATGTCCGCAGCTCTGCGTACAAAAGACAGAGCGACGAAATCCACCTCGTTCTTTATACCGAACTTCACGTCTGCCTTGTCCTTATCGGTGAGAGAGCTGACAGAGAGATTGGCTCCTGGGACATTGACGCCCTTGTGATTGGCTAGGCGCCCCCCGACCATGACCTTGGTGATGATATCGTTGCCTTTCACATCCACGACTTGAAGCCTCTTCAGCCCGTCATGAAGCATGATCATGCCTCCGATCTTCACTTCTTTCGGTAATTCCGGATAATTGACGTGGACTTTGTCCACGGTGCCTTCAACATCGTCCGTAGTGAGGATGAATTGCTTGCCTTCGTACAACATAACAAAACCATCCTTGAATGTTCCGATGCGTATCTTTGGACCGCAGAGATCCTGCAGGATAGCGACCTTTTTGCCAGTCTCTTTCATTATATCTCTGATAGTGGTCACGCGTTTGCCGTGCTCTTCGAAATCGCCATGTGAGAAATTCAATCTGACGACATTCATACCAGAGTTGACCAGTTCCAGCATCTTTTCCCTATTTTCCGAAGCTGGACCGATCGTGCAGACTATCTTTGTTTTTTTACCTAGGTTCATAGAAAAAAATGATTAATGTGTAATCTATACCGAGCGATTATAGCATAACTTTCGAGGTTTATGGCAAATGATATCTAAGCTGATGACACCGCTTCCTCTATGTATCAATCTTTACAACTCTTACCGGTAATCTATCCATTAAAGCTCCCTTCCAATACCAATAGGCCGGATCACCGTTCTCTTCTGCATATCCCAAGGCTTGATTCCAAGCCTCCCGATCTATTTTTCTAATCGCATCAACAGTCAATCTCTTCAAGGCGATAATGCAGCTTACGCCATCTTTATGAAAGAATACTTCACAATATCGATAATAAGCTGCCACAATATCTGAACCTGATTCCGATGTAAATCCCTGATCAGTATGGGTATGAAAAGATAAGACGCCTTCATCCGCCATCTCTCTTTCCCTCTCAGGAGATTCCCCAGTGACCGAACTCTCATTTGATCGTGATTCATCAGCGAGCACTAAACTACCATCTTTTCCGATTTTGCCGCCGATTTCTCTGTCAGAATTAGATATTCTCATCTGCTTTATCTGCTCAAAAAAGGGAGCGAACCTGGCAGAAACTTCCTTGATTATTTTATCTACGCCTTCTTCCCCAATCAAAACGCCCTCCGACTCCGGAGGATCGACATTCAGGACATGCTCCTGAGGCATCTCATTCATGCAAAGATGTTATCATCTCCATAAGAAGAATACTACCGACGACTAGCCGCATGTCCGCTCATAGAAATCCTTCGCGGATTTGAAATATCTCAGGCCGTATTTATTCGCGAGGGTTCTGGCTTTCTTCCTGTATCCAAATAGGGCGATCGGCTTTATCTTGACGGGATTCAAAAAGACCGCCTCATTATATTCTACCAAGCGGTGCTTGGACCGCGGCAAAAGCTCATAGCCATTCTTCTTGCGGAATGCATTGACCGCCTTCCAGGCGCTTTGCGGAGAATTGAACCTTTTCAGCATCAAGCTAATATCTTTGAAGATGAATTCTTCAAATCCTTTGATGAGCTTGTGATTATAATAGACATGCAGATTATCCTTGATCCGGTAATAATGCACAACGATCTCTTTGGCGTCTGAGAGCAGGACTAGATCGAATGGCAAGATATATTTTGGGCTCGAAGAAGTCTGGAATATGATGCCTTGCGGCCGATATGTCTCCGTATAATTCTTGTGGAGGATAGTGGTGCTCAAGCGCTTCTTCTGGCCGAAGCTCTTCGTATTCGGCTTGATAGTCTTGGTAGCGAGGATATCGTCGAGCGTCTGAAAAGATCTCTTCTTCTTCCCCATCAGCATCTTCGTAGTGAAATCTTCCTCAAAGCTCTTTACGAAATATGTATTCATAATGAGGAAAGTATAGTCCTAAAACATCGATCAGTAAATGACTTGAACTCAACGACCATCGTAAACCACTCGTCCATTCGATTCCAATACGCCCTTGGTCAGAAAATTCTCATTTCCCATAATGAGAATCGAAGCGCATACCAATGAAGACAGGATCTGTAATAAGCGAATATTGTCGCTATTTCGCTGGGGTCATTTTTTCAAGCAGACTGATCAGAACATCCGGGGTCAGAGCAGTATCTCCAGTTTTATGAACTCGAAGCAATCTTCCTAGGTGATTATAAACAAGCCAATATTCTCCCGCCTTGAGAGGCTCCATCTCGTAGGTCTTTTCATTTACAAATGTTCCCAATACAGCGCCCTGCGACCCATTCCATTTAAAATTCTTAACGATTCTTGTAATCTCAACCAGAGATGTGTAGTTGCCCGCTTTCTTTACATAATTATCGTAAGTATCTTTACTTGTTTCATCATAACCGAGGACCACATCTGTAGTTGTGTTCACGCTACCCAAACGAACAGGTAGCTGGGCGTGATATATCCAGAATGTTGAATAAGAAGTAAAACGCGAAGATGTTAGATTATATGCAGAAGGAATTCCAGAAGGAACAAGGTATCCTTGGGGTGGGTTCGCTTGTTCCTCTGCTTTTCTATTGGCAATTGCTTGATTGTAACGATCAATTTCATTTTTGTTAACACCAGTACTAGATGCTACAGAAGGATCCGGATTTGTATTTGGCAGTGATTTCACATCAGCAACAGTCGAATCTGTATTTTGTTGCGCGGAATTTTGCGACTTTCTACTAAAATAATACACGCCACCCGCTATCAACAACACTGCTATTGCTATTAGTAATGGCACAGCGAATCCTTTTTGAGAGTTTTTCATGCTGAAACTGTATCATAGTTTGCACATAACCCAAAAACCACCAAGTTGTATCTGATGGTTTTCAGATTGGCCGGCAGAGCCGGCAGGGAGACTACTACGACAAACATAGCAGTCGTTGCGCTCAGATGATACCTGCTCTCTGGGACAGCCAAGTATTCAACCGGTCATATTTCGTAACTAGTTTATCGCCTTCCGTTTGGAGTATTATCTCTGCCATCGTAAACAACGCGCCCACTTGATTCCAATACGCCCTTGGTCAGAAAATTCTCATTTCCCATAATGAGTATCAAAGCGCACACCAAAGAAGACAGGATCAACAGAATATAGATTATCTTTGATAGCATCCACCTCTTCTGTGCGATATCGACAAACTGTTCTCTTCTTCTCGCCTCATTGAGAATGCGCTTATCTTCGAATAGAAAGAGAAATGTCACGCCAGCGCAAACGACTAAAGCTATAAGGCCCAGAGGCAGAAACTGCGTGATGCCTCTGAATAATACGAGATGAAATGCCAATATTCCAAATACCAAGCCCCCGAAAGAAAACGGAACGATTACACACATCAGAATGGTTTTCTTGATATCAAAAAGCTGCAGCTCCCCCTTTCTCGTTGCAAAGTTGAAAAGTTGTGAATCTCCATATCTATTGTATTCGGCTTTGATGTCAGTATGCTTGTTTCTAAGAGACTTACTCAACCCGCTTGATATGATGACCACAAATACAAGAAAGAGCGCTAGAGGGACCAGCCATAGATATCCCCCTAATATTACGATAGGACTTAGCCATGTCGATAAGCTATGTAAAATGATTACGGATATAAATAGAAGCACGCCGACAGCCTTCGTCGATCCAGACAATATCTTTTTCGACTCTTCCATAACAGAAGGTGGCACATAACGCATATTTTTGTTCCCTCTAAACATGATTATGTTAGGGCTCTCTTAAATTATTTGATATGACTATCTCACTGTGCGCGCTGTGGGATGATATTAGAACGGAATTATAAATCTCTGAATTAGAATTTACCCATTAATCTCAGGATAGGGACAATAACGAAGAGGATGATAACGACAAACCACCAAAGCACCTTTTTTAATTTTAGGCTACGTATTTTATCAGGATTACCGGAAATATCTTCAAGCCATTTTTTGTGCCTTTTTGCTCTTATGTTTGCGAGTCTTCTTAGTAACGGAATAACCCCAAGAGATACGATAAATAGTGGTATACCAATAATAAGAAATAAAACAAAAGATATATTATTTTGCACATACTCACCGTGTAAAAAAGCGATTGTAAACCAAATAAAGATGGTTAGAAGTATGCCAGCAAAAGTATATGCTAAAGTAAACGAGTTATTTTTTCCAGTTTCTTTTTCCATTTTAATT
>CAIKAN010000013.1 GCA_903825415.1 uncultured bacterium | reverse complement strand
GGCAATATCTTCAATATAAAAGATATGAATGCTGATGTTCCTCTTGGTTGCTTGAATGTGATCACTGGCGTTTCAGGTTCAGGAAAATCTTCATTCATGTACGAGATCTTGTACAAGAATCTGGCTGCCCGCTATGAGATGCGCAGCCGCAGCAATGAGACTTTTAACTGCAAAGAATTCAAAGGCGCCGAATACGTAGGGCGAGTTATTTTAATAGACCAGTCGCCCATAGGCAGGACGCCCCGTTCCAATCCCGCTACCTATACCGGCGCTTGGACTCATATCCGCGATCTCTTCTCTTCCGAACCAGAAGCACGCGCTCGCGGTTGGGGTGCTGGTCGTTTCTCATTCAATCGTCCTGGCGGGCGTTGTGAAGCCTGCGAAGGCAATGGCGAGATCGCTGTGGAAATGCACTTTCTGCCTACCGTTTACGTCACTTGCGATGTCTGCAATGGCAAGCGCTTTACCAAGGAGACTCTCGATATCAAATATCGCAAGAAGAATATCCATGAAGTCCTTGAATTGACCATCGAAGAAGGCCTGGAATTCTTCAAGGATATTCCGGCTGTCGAAGATCGTTTGAAGACTCTGCTTGAAGTGGGACTCGGCTATGTGAAGCTCGGCCAGAGCGCCACCACTCTTTCCGGCGGTGAAGCTCAGCGCGTGAAGATCTCTTCTGAGCTCTATCGCGCCCATATTCAGAAGACTATCTATTTGCTCGACGAGCCGACTGTCGGTCTACACTATGAAGATGTGAAGAAGCTTATCGATATCCTTCATCGATTGGTAGATAAAGGAAATACTGTTGTGGTCATCGAGCATAATCTCGACCTTGTTAAGAATGCAGACTATGTCATTGATATCGGTCCGGAGGGTGGCGAAGGAGGAGGGAAGATCGTGGCCAAGGGGACTCCGGAAGATGTGGCGGGGAATGAGAAGTCTTATACGGGGAAGTATTTGAAGAAGGTGCTTAAAAGATAGAGGTTAGAAATCTACTGTGTCATTCCCGCGAGCCCCGCGTAGTCCCGAGTCAGCGAGGGACGAAGTGGGGCGTAGGCGGGAATCCAGTGTCATACCGAATGTCAAAATCCCCTCCTTCGCTGAAGCTACGGAAGGGCAAGCAAAACTCAAATTTCAAATCAAATCCAAAATCCAAAGGTCAAATGGTAGGTGGTGAAATATGGCTCTATACTGAGGTTTAACCTCAGCGTTGAGCCATATTTTGGCGAGTGTTGCACTTCGGTGTTGAATCTGCCGTTTTCGCACTTGACAAGTGGTTATTGTATATGCTAACATATTGCTGGACTGAACCTTCTCATAAAGAGTCAGTGATAAAAACTTGTTGACACAAGCACTTGTGGAAATATTCGTTGTTTCCAAGGAGTAGGTCCAACCAATAGTTATGAAAGTTCGCGTTTACCTGACTGTCATGATAAGCGGTTTGAAATGTGCTGGTGGAAGTGAAATGGACACACAAAAGGAGATGCTGTCATTTGACGGTTGTTTCCCAGCTTTGCCTCGCCCGGGAGATTTCATGGAATTACAAGACGGGGTGGTTGCTGGAAGCCCTATCGTTGAACAGGTTAATTGGTTTCCAGATCCAGACAAGCAAGGCGTATTCTTTCCTGTCGTGTATCTTGAAGAAGATGACTACTTCAATAAGAATTACGACTTTTCGCCAACAGCGACACTCGCTGAGAAGATTCTCGTCCTGAAGCAATTAGTTGCGGAGGCGGGTCTCTACCACTGTAACGCTTAATGACTTCGTTTTCACACTTTTCCCCCGCGATCTGGATGATTGCGGGGCTTCTGTTTATAGGTGGGGTTGCAGAGGTCGGACCTTCGGAAAATCTACGGCTCTATACCGAGGTTCGACCTCAATCAGGTTATACTACATTGCAAACCGACCATATTTACCATACGCTATCTGCGAAGGTCGGACCTTCGCACAAACACATGACCCTCTCTCACCTCCAAAAACTCTCTTTACCCGACAGTCCCGGCGTTTACACATTCCGGGACGGGCAAAAAAGGCCTCTATATATAGGCCGGGCTACTTCGCTGCGCGATAGGGTCAAGAGCTATTTCAAGGCCGATCTGATCGTAACTAGAGGACCGAGGATTGTGGATATGATCACGAAAGCAGAATCGCTCACTTGGGAAGAGACTGATTCAGTCTTGGAAGCTATCATTTTGGAAGGGGTTCTTATAAAAAGGTATCAGCCGTACTACAATATAGATGACAGAGATGATAAGAGCTCGCAGTATATTGTCATTACCGATGAAGACTGGCCGAGAGTCTTTCTGGTGAGGGAAAGGGATTTTGATAAAACATTTGGCGAGAATGATTCAAACAGGGAATATTTGAAAGGTCGAAACAATTCAAGGAATAAAGAGCCCATCGATTCAAGTCATACGAATTCAAAGGACAAAATTCTACCTTTCAAGGTGAAGCGTGCCTTTGGGCCATATCCGCATGGTGGGCTAATAAAAGAAGCCTTGAAGATATTGAGAAGGATGTTCCCATTCAAGGATAAGAAATCTCATGATCCGAGGCATGATGCTTTTTATAGAGCGATAGGGAAATCGCCTTCTGGCTTGAATGAAGAAGCTCGAATGCAATATTTGAAGACGATAAACATGCTCATTATGTTTTTTGATGGCAAGAAGAAACAGATCCGTCTGGAATTGGAAAAAGAGATGAAAGAGTTCGCCACCAATGAAGAATTTGAAAAGGCGGGGGAAGTGAAGAGATTGCTATATGCTTTGGATCATATAAACGATATGGCGCTTCTTAAGCGTGAAGCGAATAATTCAGCTCGTAATTTCAGAATTGAGGCATACGATATCGCTCATTTGAGCGGGACAAATGTCGTGGGCGCCTTGGCAGTTTCCTTGAATGGTCAGTCCAGCAATTCTGATTATAGAAAATTCAAGGTGAGCAAGCAGGCGAACAATGATATCGCGGGGCTGGTAGAGATTATTTCAAGGAGATTGAATCATTCTGAATGGGCGTATCCCGATTTGATCGTTGTCGATGGCAATGAGGTTCATAAGCATGCGGCAGAAGCGGTGCTTCAGGCGAGAAGGATCTCGATACCGGTCATTGCGGTTACAAAGGATGATAAGCATAAGGCTTCTAAGCTTCTAGGATCGGTGGAATTGATAAAACGATTAAAATCAGAGATAGTGGCAGTAAATGCGGAAGCGCATAGGTTTGCTATTGCTTTTCATAGAAAGAGAAGAGTGCAGATGAGGTAAAGAAATATCCAGATTGACAAACAATTAGCCGTATGGTTACCTATTTGGGAAACGAGTAAACAATACAGAGATTATGAAATACGTGATATACGGTGTAGTTCTTTTGTCGGGGTGCGTTATAACCGAGATTCTGAAGGGAATGTTTTCGGTGAGCGTGGGAGGAGATGTCCCGTTCATGCGGGAGTTCTTCGGGTTCTGGCTCGGTCCTGCCCTTACAGGCTGGAGTCTCGGGTTTATGATGAGACCCAAAAAAGGCGAGTGATTGCGGTCCTTGCAGAAAGCTAGCAATGGAGGTCCTGATATCATCGGGACCTTCTGTTTTTATAGTGGCAAATCTTGTAGAATATCATTATGAATGATCTAGATGAAATAAAAAATGAATTATCAGCCATAAAGGGGCGCAATGTGCGCGTTGAATCTGATAAGGCGTGGGAAGTCAGCTGGACACGTCGCATTTCAATAATGATCCTGACATATGTCATTGCCAGCATCTGGCTCTTAGTAATAAGAGAAAATCATATATATCTGAAAGCTGTTGTCCCGACACTAGGGTACCTGCTTTCAACTTTATCGATTCCTGTGATCAAGAAGATCTGGCTCAGCGCGAAGAGGACCGATTAAGGAGCGTTATCACCTTGGTAACTCTCCCTATGATTGCTACAATATAGCCATGCATCGCAAAAGGATAGGAGTCGTTTCAGGAGGCCCGAGCAATGAATATGAGGTCTCACTGGCGACTGGCAAGAATGTCATAGCAGCCCTGAAGAAGCATCATGCTGACAGATACAGCGTGCATGATATCTTCATTGATAGGGCCGGGAATTGGCACAAGGATGGCGCGCCGCTCTCGTTGAGCGATGCTAGCAATCAGTTCGATGTGATCTTCAATGCTCTTCATGGCGCTTACGGAGAAGACGGAAAGATCCAGCAGCTATTGGAGATGCATCAGATACCATTCACGGGATCTGGATCGGTCGGCTCAGCGGTTGCCATGAATAAGATGCTGGCCAAGAAGACCTTCACTTTTCATGGGATCAAGACCCCTCATTCAAAGATCATTTCTGAAGATGATGCAAAGAATGATACGAACAAGGTCGTCTCTGAATTATTCCGTTCATGGCTTCTTCCTACCGTGGTGAAGCCGGTTACCAGCGGTTCGTCGGTAGGCGTCTCGATCGCTAGAAAGTACGATGAGTTGGCGGAGGCATTATTAAAAGCCGCAGAGCATGGCGATGTTATGCTTGAGGAATTCATTTCAGGAATAGAGGCGACCTGCGGAGTTATCGAAGGATTCCGTGGCCAGGAATTGTACGTATTACCTCCCATCGAAATAAGGCCGCTCACTGGTTTTTTTGATTTTGATGCAAAATATGCAGGGAAGTCGCAAGAGATAGTGCCAGCCTCATTTTCGCATGAGATAAAGAAGGCTGTGGAGGAATTGGCTATGAAGATCCATCGCGCCCTCGGCTTGAAGCATTATTCTCGATCTGATTTCATCATTCACCCTCGCCGAGGTATATACGCTCTTGAAGTAAATACCTTGCCTGGCCTCACGGATGAATCGCTCATTCCAAAATCATTGAGGGCGGTGGGCAGCGATACCCATGAATTGATCGATCATCTCATTCGATTGGCATTGAATTAGGGATTAGCTAATAGAGGCTAATCACCGATTCTTCATTGAATACTTTCTCCTTTTCCGCTATAGTTCCTCTGTGTTACTTTTGCATTTTGCCTTTTAACTTTTGAGTTTGAAACGGGCCTATAGTCTAGTGGTATGACGCGGCATTCGCATTGCCGAGACCCGAGTTCGATCCTCGGTAGGTCCACAAATCCACACCTGCACTTGACCTCAGCGCTTTACGTTGCTAAACTGCAGCCATGGATTGGAATACTGAAGATAATAAGAGATTGATAGATGCCATCTTGTCTCTCAAGACCCCAGAGGAAGCGCAACATTTCCTGCGCGATCTTATGACAGAGAATGAGATCAAGGAATTCACCAAGCGCCTGTCTGCCGCTATCATGCTTGCCAATGAGATGCCATATTCGGAGATCAAGAAGCAGACTGGCATTAGCTCTACGACTGTAGCGCGCGTCTCTCTATGGCTGAACAAGAGCGAGGACGGCTACAAGAATATCATCAAGAAGCTCAATAATCGCGTCTCTGTGCCGCAGATGAAAAAGGATTAATAGGGCTACCTCCAAGCTCGAGACAGTGCGAATCCCGAAGAAGTATTTTTTTGTGGACCCGAGCGGACTCGAACCGCTTGCCTCCGCTTTGCAAAAGCGGCGCTCTACCTGATGAGCTACGGGCCCCCTTGTCGGGGTGCCGGGAATGAACCGAACCTCGTCTGATATACAAATCTATTTTGATAAAGTACCCGTCTCTTGGTCGGGGTGCCGGGAATCGAACCCGGACCTCACACTCCCGAAGCGTGTATACTACCACTATACTACACCCCGATGAAAGATAGAGTAGCAGTTTTATTTGGATTAGTCTAATCGACCGAGTATCGCACTGTGCCTTGCCACGAGCGAAGTCGAGTGGACCTACGGGGAGTCGAACCCCGACCTCGTCCATGCCATGGACGCATTCTACCGCTGAACTATAGGCCCTTATATATGGTCTCTATTACCTGCATCAGATCGTGGAATATATGAGCAGAATAGTATGTGATTCGGCATACACCCATGTATCCTTTCTTCATTGTCGGTTTGCCGATCGATCTTCTATCGAATTGCGGCTTACAAAAGAGATTCAATGGGATCCTTGTGACTGTTGACCAATACTTTTCTAAATCAATAATCTTTTGATCGGCACGGCACTGGACCGTGCAGCGCATTTTGGTCTCATTGAGTTTATAACACATCCTCAATAAATGCAAAAAGAGCTTGATTATATTTCGGTCTGAGTTTCCAAAGACTATGCATCCGCTTATTTTTGAACCTTCTGCTAAAAAGAGGATCGAAAGAATGATCTTAGCAATGTCTTTATTATTCTTTAAGATCGATAGATGCGCATTAGCTTGACTGAAATCTGAAAGATACTTCTGTCTATCTGATGCTTTGGCGCGTTTTGCAGCGATTCTCGCTATCGCGAGCTTTTTGAGGTTGCGTGTTTTTGTTCGCTCGATCGCTTCAGTAGGTAGGATCATCCCCTTGAACCATCCTGATAAAGTCGACTTGGGTATTTCATTGCCGAGGATATTCGAGATATCGAATAGTGATGCGCCTGTCGCGCGCAGTCTTCTGGCTCTCTGTTTTGTGTCATATTCATATTGATGCATCTGAGTAATTATACAATATAGTTCAAGTGGGCATTTCATTCCATTGAGTAATATTCAAAAATATCGTAAGCTATCTCCATTGTCATCGTGAATTCGGGCTGTAGTATAGTGGTAGTATACATCCATGGGGTGGATGCGGTCCGGGTTCGATTCCCGGCAGCCCGACAAGGATAGCCATTAGCACCCTTAGCTCAGTTGGCTAGAGCGCACCCTTCACACGGGTGAGGCCGCAGGTTCGAGCCCTGCAGGGTGCACCGAGCGAAACCGAGTCTGCGAGGTTGAGTGAGGTGCACCCTAGGACGCGACTGCTCG
The DNA here is from genome assembly GCA_903825415.1 of uncultured bacterium. Lineage (GTDB taxonomy): Bacteria > Patescibacteriota > Minisyncoccia > Phycocordibacterales > PALSA-1337 > C7867-002. The sequence goes on along the minus strand of CAIKAN010000013.1, from coordinate 8,160 downwards.
CGTCCGTGCAGGGCTCGAAAAGGTTTTCCATATTTTCGAGCCTGCGCAGCTTTTGCGAAGCAGGGGAGAAAATGGAAAACCTGAACAGGTCCTGTAAGGACCGAGCCCTGCAGGGTGCACCACTTGCAAGATTGATTTTGAAAGTGCCAAAATGACTACATCCGAAGGGAGTGATAGCATAACCCTCACCCTTTTCTTATCTGGTATTGTCGTAACCTAGCCGGTACTTCATGAATTTTTTGTAAATCGATATTTCTCTTATTACAAAAGTTGGTAAGTTCCATGTAGAGCCATTCCATATCGCGATCAGTCAGACCATCTCTAAATACACCAAAAGATCCCAATCTAATGCTCATGAGAACTTCGCCTAATGAATATTTGCGAGTAAATTCCATTTCATTATCTAAGGATGAAATATAACTCGTATATCCCTTTGTTGCGAAATAATCACAGGCTATCGAGCTGTCACCTGCCGGAAATTGTCTCATGCTAAAAGTTTTTCCCATATCGCTTTCCTTATATGCCAGCTTCGAGCGAAGTTCGAAGTAATATCCGAGTAAATACTCAAGTTCTCTATCGTCAACTCTGGGACAGGCTCGATAGAGGCGTTCAATCCTAGCCTCAGTCTGACTTTCTTCGTGTCCCGTAATGACTAACCCATTAGGTTTAAGTGCGGTGTCGATAGCATCGATTACTTGCGTTGGATTAGGAAAACAATGGAGTATGGCTTTGAAATGAATTATATCGAAGTACTCAGGCTTATTTGAAAGATAATTAATGAGATCGTCTTGAATCAATGTTGCATTATTAGCTATACGTACTAGCCTTTTTGAGGCGATATCTTTCATACTTGCACTACTGTCAATTCCATAGACATCGATACCCTTATTGCGACTTATCTGTGCTTTCGATATGCCATCGATAATGGTGCCTACTCCGAATCCGGCGTCAAGAATAGCTCCATGAGAGGGCGATGAATCGACTATTTTTAAAGCGTAAGCATCAAATATACTCTGGGGAATTTCCCTAAGAAGCCCATAATTATCGGCAATCTCTTTGTGCTCGTATATATTCACCTTGTTTGAACAATCATAACACAGATGCTAAGATGTGCGATATATGAAGCAGATTAATCCGCAAACGACAATTAAGCTTCTAGACGAAATCATAAATCAAGAATCTAAAATTGTTGAGGTCGATGGGTTGAGGATTAAAACACGCAAAAATGTATTTCCGCCCAAGAGCGATGTATCTCGCACATCTGAAAAAATGCATACATTATTTGGGAATGTTCAAGGTAAAACAGTACTTGATGTGGGCACTGGAACAGGAGTACAGGCGATACATGCGGCAGTTGGGGGTGCTTCGCATGTAGTTGCGGTCGATATCAATCTAGATGCGATAATATGCGCCAAGGAGAATGTAGTACTTAATCATGTAGAAGATATCGTTGATGTTCGTGAAAGCGATCTCTTTTCTGCTGTAAAGACTGACGAAAGATTTGATATAATAATTGCGAACTTGCCGATCACGGATTATCCAGTTAGTGGTATAGTCGAATCAGCTTTATATGATCCAGACTATGAACTTCATAAGCGGTTTTTTGAGAAAGCCAAGGAGTTCTTAACCCCTACAGGCAGCATAATCATGACACACATTAATTTTCATGGAAACGAAGATTTTGTGGAGTTTGAGAAGATGGTCTATCATTACGGATATTACATAGAGCGCTATGATGAGACATCGGCGATAGGGTATTTATGGAGAAAATATATTATTAAATACAAACATATCAATGAAAAATAATCGAATATTCTTTGCCGTCATCGTGGTAGTCGTGGTAGTTATAATAATTGTCAAAAGTGTATCCACAACGAAGACGCAAACAACGCAACAATCCATATCGATAGGTGGGGTATTTGCTTTGACGGGGCTAGGCGCCTCTCAAGGCGAAGAAGAGCTTAAGGGAGCTAAATTGGCGATCGATGAGATCAATGCCGCGGGCGGAGCCGGAGGAAGACAATTGAAACTTGTCGTTGAAGACGTTTCTCTGGATAAACTCAATGTTGCGGCATCGGTAGCTTCAAAATTGATCGATGTAGATAAAGTCAGTGCAATAGTTGGAACCACCTGGGATGAACCGGCACAAGTTATCGTACCTATCGCGGATAAGGCTAAGGTTCCTATGGTAGGCCAAGATCAGACGAGGTTGATAAAGAAAGATAATCCGTATAGTTACTTCTTTACAACATGGTATAGAGATGAAGTCGGCATTGATCATCTCCTTGCATACGCCAAATCAAAAGGATTTAAAAAGATCGGTGTATTAAGACCGGTGGCTGGCGGTTATTATCAGTACGTTTCTGACTACATAAATCAGAATGTTTCAAAATACGGTATTACGATCATTGATGATATAAACATCAACAATCCTGAAGTTTCCGATTTTAGATCGTATTTAACAAATATAAAGGCTGATAAACCAGACGCAATCTTTGTTGTATTGAATGGGTTTACGGAATGTCCTTTTCTGAAACAGGTATCTGATCTTAAGCTGAATGTGCCAGTACTTTCGGTAGAATCCGCTGGAGACTACCCGTCTTTAGGGCAATGTGCTAATCTTATGCAGAATATATATTTTTCTTATCCTAAAGAATCTTCAAAATATAGTGCGTTCGCGACCGCTTTCCAAGCAAAATACAGTAGTCAACCAGAGACTCCTTCCGTAATGACAGCCTATGATGCGGTTAAAATAATCGCAAAAGGTCTCGAGACGACAAATGGGGTGGGTGGTGCAGCTTTGCGCGATGCAATAAAAACTACATCAGATTATAAGGGCGTCTCATTAGATTCTATCTCATTTGATGAGATGGGATATGTAATAACTCCGAATGATGCTTTCGAAGTCAGGACTGTCCGAAACTCTAAATTCGTCACAGTTCAGTGAAGAAAAAGATTCGATTCAGTTCTGTACGGTTTCTCAGGACTCTATTTCACGATTAAATTGAGCCTTGCACCCCAGCCCTTGATGCTATAGTATAATCCGTGTTATGGAAATAATCGGAGAAATGCTAAGTGAACTATGGAAGATCTGGGCATCGATAGTGTCCGCCATTTGGAGCGTCCTGCCGAAGGCCTTCTCGTTCTTTTTCTGGCTGCTTTCCGGTCTTTTCATCTTGCCTTGCCTATATGTGGCTGGGCATCTGTACCCAGGTTGGGAAAAATGGGGAGAGAAGTTCTGATCGCTCTTTGTTAAAGGGGTATTTTCGTATATACTGAGCCTGCGCTCTGGCGCTAAGACTATGGAACAATCCTCTAATCCTGATAATTTCTTTGCTCTTCATCCGACTATCTTTGTGATTCTTGGCATAACCGGAGATCTGGCTAGCCGGAAGCTTCTTCCAGCTTTGTTGTATCTGTATTCCAAGAAGATGCTGCCGCAAAGATTCGCGATAGTCGGTTTCTCGCGAAGGTCATTTTCCCGTGAAGAATTTCGTGAATTGATCAGAAGCAAGCTGAATATCAAGCCTGGCGATTTTAAAGAGGAGGATATAAAGCATTTCATCGACCATATCTCATATGAGCAAGGGATGTTCGACGATGTCTCGGCATATGCTCGCCTGAAGATCAGATTGACGGCGATCGATGATCGTTGGGGACAGTGCACGAATAAGCTCTTCCACCTTTCAGTTCCACCGAAGCTCTATGAAGGAATTTTGACCAATATCCATAAGTCAGATCTAGCAGAAGTCTGTGGCGACGGCATAGGTTGGACGCGCATCTTGATAGAAAAGCCTTTTGGCAATGATATCGAAACTGCCAGAGCTCTGGATAAGCTCTTGGCAAAGCTCTTTAATGAGGATCAGATCTTTCGCATCGACCACTATTTGGCCAAAGAGGCCATGCAAAATATCCTGGCTTTCCGTTTCGCCAATTCGATGTTCGAGCCCATCTGGTGCTCTGAATTTGTAGACAAGATACATATCAAACTCTATGAGAAGATCGGTGTTGAAGGCCGTGGTGCCTTCTACGACCCCATTGGCGCTCTCAAGGATATGGGACAGAGCCACATGATGCAGATCTTGGCTCTGATCGCCATGGATAAACCGAAGTCTTTTTCTCCCGAGGATATCAGGCGAGAGAGGGCAAGGATCCTGAATAAGCTGGAAAGCATATCGCCGCGGCAGATGGCCAAGCAAGTCGTCAGAGGCCAATATGAAGGATATAGGAATGAACCTGGCGTCGCCTCACAATCGGTCACGGAAACGTATTTCCGGATCCAAGCAAGGATCAATGTCGATCGTTGGAAGGATGTGCCTATCTATCTGGAGAACGGCAAAGCGCTATCAGAGACAAAGACCGAGATCGATATATATTTCAAAGGAGAGAATTTGGACAAACAGAATATCATCACTTTCCGCATACAACCAGATGAAGGCATTAAGATACGCTTTTTTGTCAAAACTCCTGGCTATGAATTCAAGACTGAGCCCAAGATCCTCAAGTTCAAGTATTCGGATAGCCCTTCATTGTCTGCTTTGCCAAACGATTATGAACGCCTTATTCATGATGCTTTCGTGGGAGATCAGACTCTTTTCGCCTCTACTGACGAGATCATGGCTTCCTGGAAATTCGTCACGCCTATTTTGACTTCTTTAGATAAGACGCCGCTTATTACTTACAAAAAGGGGACGGAGGAGGTGGGGTAGGGCGCGAAGATCGCTGATAATGTCGATATTGTTGTCTATTGACAGTAGAGTAACAATATGCTCTCATTGTGGGAGGTCAGCTCCAAAAGGGCTGGAAACAACTGAAACAATTATACTCAATACGGTATGTTCATTAAAAGTCTCGCTTTGATCGCGACCATCGCGCTCAATTCATTCAACCTCAATGCCGGCCCTGCGGCCCGGATCTATTCTACAGCGGATGTCACCAATCGGCTGGTCAGAATCGTGACCAGCCTCGAATCGGTCTCGGCGCTTCCGCTCGCAAAGGCATCTTCGCTGTCGAACATTGCGACTGAGCTCAGGGCAGTGGCGGTAGGCCCATTAGCGTCGAATATCGTCATTACCAAAATGACGTCCGACGTCGCGGTGGCCAATTACAAGAACTTCGACAACTATTCGACCCTGACCGTCGGAAGCGCCGAATATGAGGCAAAGGTCAAGGCTGAAAACGATTTGCGAATCAAGGCCAAAGAAGCTTTGGAACGCACGATGAACCTCAAATGGATCCAGAGCGTTCTTCTGGTCGAAGCCAATACCCTCGAGATCGTTTCTTCGAGCGGCATCGCCAGCAGCGATTACTTGAAGAAGGTCGAGGACCTCGCCATCTCTCGGAATAAGCCGGAAGGGAAAGAACTTATTGACCGAGAGGTCAATAACGCGAGATTCTTCATTAAAAGGGCGGCGGGGGTTATCGGAAACGCGATCGTGGGCCTTGATGGTGTGCGGCCCTTGTCTCCCAATCCTCTTTGATCTGTCTTCTCGTTAGAATAATTTCGCACGCGCCCGCTGGGTTTCATTCCTGGCGGGCATTATTGTTTATATGCTTTTCGAATCGGGGGGGGTGTCTATTGAAACACGTCACACTTTACATCGGCATGATTAAGTGTTAATTTGTTCTTCGGGATAGTCATTCTTCGAAAGAAGGAGACAAGAACAACAACGCAATTGAAACAGTAGATCTTATGCACTTTAAAACTCTCATCACGATCGCCTTGCTGGCGATCAGTTTCAACCTCTCCTGCTTCTCCGCAAGCTCAAATATCGTCGACGGAAGCAGTGAAAGGCTTTCGTTTCGGGGCGCTGCCGGACGCTTAGCCGCTACCACCCAAACCATCGCCTCGATTTCGAATGAGAAGCTCCTTGTGAGTAGCACGAGCTTCTCGAATGCCGCGGCCCAGGTCAGGGTGATCGCCCTCGCCGTTGAGTCAGAAGCGGAGTCGTCGAAGCGAAAGGCGGCCAGCGCGGGTAAGGCCGCAGAACTCACCGCCGCCGAGCGTGGGAAGCTTGTTGTCGGTTCGCAAAGGTATAACGATCTTGTGGGCGCTGAGGAGGGCCTTCACAAGGAGATCGGGGACCAAGTCGACCGATTCGCACGGCTCATGCAAGTGAGCAGGCTTCTTCTCATAGAGGCTGATCGCCTCGATATGGTCGCTGCCTCGACGCTCTTTAACTCCAAGACCGTTATCCCTCTCTACCGGCCGGCCTTTGGAGAGACTGGGGAACTTCTCCGAGAAAAAGTCAGAGGTCTGGCCAAGCTGCTCTCCTTGGAGGTGGATAGATCAATTGTGGGTCTTCAGACCACGTCCACGCTTTTGAGTAAGTTCTAAGTTTTCCATCAGAACATTTCGCACGCGCCCGCCGGGTTCTATTCCTGGCGGCGTTTTTTATTCAAGGCTATTTTGATAGTGCTAGCTCCATAAGTTGGTCTCAAATTCAAAGCCATGATATATTTGATGCTATAAAAGCTTAATCAAACCAAATGAATTTTATAGCCAAAGCGCTTCTCAAGAAGCAATTAAAAGGTGTGCCGGACGAACAAGTCGATATGATCATCGCTTTGGTCGAGAATAACCCTGAATTGTTCAAAAAGATCGCTGATGAGATTCAGGTCAAGATCAAAGGCGGCATGGATCAACAGGCAGCTGCTACGACCGTGATGAAAGCGCATGAAGCGGAATTGAGAGAGGTTATGTTGAAGAGCGGCGGTAAATTGCCAGTATAATCGTGGCTCTGTCTTCCGCCTTGTGATATGCTTTCCCCATGTCTCTTTCTATCGGCATAGTCGGCCTCCCAAACGTGGGCAAATCCACGCTTTTTAATGCGCTTACCAAGAAGTCCGTGCCGGCGGAGAATTATCCTTTTTGTACTATCGATCCATCGATCGGTGTAGTCGCCGTGCCAGACGAGAGGCTTTGGAAGCTCTCCAAATTCTCCGTTTCGGAGAAGACTGTTCCTGCCGCAGTTGAATTCGTGGACATTGCAGGGCTCGTCAAAGGCGCTTCAGAAGGCGAAGGTCTGGGAAATCAATTCCTTTCGCATATCCGAGAAACCGATGCCATCGCGCAGGTTGTTCGTATTTTTGAAGATGACAATATCATCCATGTCGATGGTAAGATCGATCCTTTGAAAGATGTAGAAGTCATAAACCTTGAATTGGTTCTGGCAGATTTACAAACAGTCACCAAGAGGAAGCATTCTCTAGGAAAAGAAGTCAAGGCAGGGAAAAAAGAAGCTATTATCGAAATGGCTTTGGTGGAGCGATTGATCGTCGCTTTGGAATCTGGCAAGCTGGCTTCGACTGTCACTGCCAATGAATTTGAGGCCCCGTTCCTCAAACAGCTATGCCTCATCACTTCAAAGCCTTTTATCTATGTCTTGAATAAGAAGGCAGGCGCTAGGAATTTGGACGAAGCTGTTGATGGAAAACCTGATGATAGATGGACTAGGCTCATGTCATTTTTCAAGGAAACTAATGCTGGACATGTGATAGTCGATGCGGGAATTGAACAAGAGCTCAAGGATCTAAGCGATGAGGATAAGATGGAGATGAGAGAAGGGCTTGGTGCACACGATGACGGCGTCAATGACTTAATTCGAAAGGGCTATGAATTGCTTGGTTTGATCACTTACTTCACTACCGGTACGGATGAATCGAGAGCTTGGACAATTAAAAGAGGTTGGACGGCTCCTGAAGCCGGCACGGCTATTCATGGTGACTTCAAAGAAAAATTCATCAAGGCGGAAGTCATAGAATGGGATACACTGTTGAATGCGGGGTCTTATGCCAATGCTAGGGAGAAGGGTTTGATCAGGACGGAGGGGAAAGAGTACGTGGTCAAGGATGGGGATGTGGTGGAGTTTAAGATTTAGCTGACCCGCCTGCACTTTTTTCATCATGATTTCCGTTCATATTTTAAGCTGTCGCAATCGACAAGATATTTCGACTCCACGGCGATGATGTACTCTCTTTGTAATTTCTCATAAGCATAGCGTATTCCCGAAAGCTCCATAGCCTCTCTCGCTTTTTGGTCGTTTTCATCCATCTCTTCGTCAGTATGATTCAGAAACCACATGCCTAGGATCGTAAACCACAAAGCTATGGAAAGCGATAGCGGTCGATTCACATTGAGATTCTCGAGGCCGATCAGTC
>CAIKAN010000012.1 GCA_903825415.1 uncultured bacterium | reverse complement strand
TATACGAACCGCGGCCTCTCCTTTTTGGATTTGATCCAGGAAGGGAACATGGGATTAATGAAAGCCGTTGAGAAATTTGAATATCGACGCGGTTACAAATTCTCGACTTATGCGACCTGGTGGATCCGCCAAGCGGTAACGCGAGCGATTGCCGATCAGGCTCGCACGATTCGTATTCCTGTACATATGATCGAAACGATCAACAAAGTGCTGCGCGGAGCGAAAAAGCTCATGATGGAGACGGGACGCGAGCCGACTCCGGAAGAATTGGCAGCTGAGTTGGGATTAACTCCTGAGCGCGTACGCGAAATTTATAAAATTGCCCAGCATCCGATTTCCTTGCAAGCTGAGGTGGGCGATGGCGGAGAGAGTCAATTCGGCGACTTTTTGGAAGATACCTCTATCGAATCACCTGCGGAAGCAACCGGATATGCGATTCTGAAAGACAAAATGGGCGAAGTTCTATCTACGTTGACCGATCGCGAGCGGACCGTGTTGGTTGAGCGCTTTGGATTGTTGGATGGGAAACCCAAAACCTTGGAAGAGGTAGGTGTCCGCTTCAAAGTCACTCGAGAGCGTGTGCGCCAGATCGAAGCTAAGGCACTCCGCAAAATGCGTCATCCTACTCGAGCCAAGCAGCTGCAAGCCTTTCTCGATTTATTGGAAGGCGAGTAGACGTCTGTTTTGTATAATTCCACTCTCAGGGCGATAGCCTTGAGAGTTTTTTTTTGAGAAGAATGGAGCGTATCGGAGTTGAACCGATGGCCTCAACAATGCCATTGTTGCGCTCTACCAACTGAGCTAACGCCCCATCGTAAGAAATATTGTTCACTGTTAGCGATGCGGTGTAGCTATTTTACGGTAGTTTCCCATTTCGTGACAACAGTTCCCGAACTTTACAATCCTTTTGTCCTTCTCGCTAACCTGCTCAAGTTGGATTTGATCTCTTGCAGGAAAATTTACTCATCGAGAATCTCTTATTTTGTTTAACATCCACAAGAATGAGAAGAGTTGTTTGAATGGCCAGGCTATCCTTTTTTTTATTGGGACTTTGTTTATTTGGTCTGATTAATCTGCCTCAAGAATGCGCAGATCAATGGCGCTGTAATGTTGTTTCTGCCTTGTCTCCCACATGGCAATCCGTTGCGCCTCGTCGTCAGAAAGGCGCTCCGGCGAGTGCATTTTCAGGCGTTGAGGTTGGCTCTTTGCGGGTGCAATATCAAGCTCTTCAGGAATTGTTTTTAGACGAAAAACGGTTGCAAAGCCAAGCAGAGTCCTTAGCGGCTGTGGTGGGTCGGAACGATTCGGAAAAACTACGTGCCAAGGCCTTGAGAAGAGCTGACCGGTTGAAGCGGCTTCTGGTTTTGCAATATGCATCGATACCGGCGCAAGTGATCTTTCGCGAGCCTTCTTCATGGAGCAGTACAATTTGGATTTCAGTTGGCGAAACGGATAACAGGGTTCTGGGAACAACGATTGTCGCTCAAAATAGCCCCGTGCTGGCAAATCAATCTCTCGTTGGCGTGGTTGAGTATGTGGGAGAGACGCAATCGCGGGTCAG
>CAIKAN010000011.1 GCA_903825415.1 uncultured bacterium | reverse complement strand
ACGTTATAGCTTTCGCGATCCACTTCATTCAAGACCGAATACAAAGTGGTAGATTTACCGGAACCGGTAGGACCAGTGATGAGGATCAAGCCGTAAGGCCTTTCGATAGCTTCTCGGAACATCTTCAAGTATCGATCGGACATTCCCAGATCGTCTAAGGTGCGGATACCCTTTGCTTGGTCGAGGATACGCATCACAACCTTCTCGCCATAATATGCAGGAAATGTAGAGACGCGGAAATCTATGCGGCGTCCATCTATCCTAGCCGAGAATCTGCCGTCTTGAGGCTTTCTCTTCTCGTCAAGGCGCATATTGGAAAGGACTTTGATACGGGCTACCACCGCTGAATGCACTTGTGCCGGCAAAACCAAGCTGGTATTCAAGATGCCATCGACTCGAAAACGGACACGGACTTTGTCTCTCATATGCTCGATGTGGACGTCTGACGCCTCCCCCTCCACAGCATATCTCACTATAGTCGCAACGATCTTCACGACTGGAGCATCTTCAATGATCAATGCGTCTTGTTCGCTTTGGGATTTAACCGTCGGCGCCATTTCAGATTTTTTAACGCCATCCATACCGACAGAGAGCTCCGTTTCCAATTCCGACAAAGCTTTTGATACCTCGCTAGTAATGCCTTTGTATGCTTCAAGGACCTTGCCGAAATCATCATCAGTGATCAGAAATATCTTGTAAGGTATATTGTTCTTGGCAGCCAAAAAGCTCAAAGCATCGCGCGCTTCCATGTTGTCCGGATCTACGACACCGACCTCCAACACGCCGTCTCTCATACCGATCGGAGCAAAGCGATAATGCCTAGCCGAATCTTCTGGGATATATTCAAGGATACCGAAAGGTATCGAGGTATCAGCGATCGAGCGCACTGGTATATTCAAAAAATCGCCACGAGCCGCAAGCACGTCATCTGGTTTGACACCGCGTGCAGCCAAAGCATCGTCGAGAGATACGCCCGTATCCATCTGAGCCCGCAGCTCATGGATATCTTCTTTGGTTATCAGTTTCTTCTCAAGAAGAATATCGAGAATATTCATATATTTTCTATCTCCTTATAGGACTGGAAGTCGCAGGCCTTGATACTGACGCCAAAGGCGCGAATGGATTCATGCGCCCTATATTCACCGCCGGTATCTGAACCGTATAATCCATCAAAGAAAGATACTCGGCAGTCTGAAAGAATGATTTGTCGATCTTCAAAGATTGGATCTGATTGAGCAAACTCAATGTATCTGCGCCGATCACATTTTCGCTCGATTGAGCCTGTAGCGTGCTATCGGCAGAGTTCGTATTGTTGAAAAAGGAATAGTACACGATCAAAGCCACGACGATTAGCACGGCTATGATTATCCACGATTTCATTGATGATGGTCTTTTCATGTGATTGTGATATCTATTGGCTTATCCAATAAGTCTTCATCTCTACACCGAAATCATAAGAGCCTGTATCATTAGCGGTCAATGATAGATGCGTCACGTCCATGATGCGCATATCTCTTTCAAGATCCCCGAGGAATGATATGAATCTAGCGTAGGTCGTATTGACTCCAAATGAAACAGTCACCGTCTCAATAGATCCAGCCGCAGGACCAGTCTTGGATGAAGAATTGGAGGGCTGAGAGGATGCTGAGCCATTCTTGCCAGCACTCGCTACCGTCGCTCTCAATCCCTTTAAGACCAATCCTCTGGTATCTGCAAGATTGTTCAGATCCACTACCAGACGGATATTATCCACCGTATCCGGAAGGATCTTGTTCATCTTTGCTATATCGTCTGTAGTCAGATGGCTATAATCATCGTTGACCTTGTCGCGCACCTCTAATAGACGAGTAGCATTCTCTATAGCCAGAGTATATTTTGCGTTCACTGACTTGATATCGTTGATCTCCTGCATTTTGGAGCTCGTAAAGGTGACATAGATACCTATGGCCAAGATTATGAGAAGTGCGGCTGTAACATTGCGATTCATGATTATTGTCATTGATTAGTGCTGCCAGTCGAAGACGCTGTAAGGATAGAATCATTGACAGGCGTACCAGATAGAGTCTTTGAATACAGGAGGGCATCGCCGTTCACCGTTGCCGAGAATCCAAAAGCTATCATTCCTGTTTCATTAGAGCTTGGATCAGATAGGATAGGATTCTTTACGATATTCTTCAGCTGTAGCTTGGACAAATCTGCCAGAACATCCGACTGAAAAGCTATCGCTTTCAGGCTAGTTCCATATCCAGCAAGAGTTATCTTGATATCATTGGTCTTGTCCATAGGGACACTGACATCGAGACTGACGAATCTGACATTCTCAATGGTAAGATTCCCTATGACATCGAAGATGTTGGATAGGGCTATGTGGTGAGAGAGCAATGAAGAAGCCGCGTCGATCTTGGTATTCACCTTCTTCAGTTTCTCAATCAATTTCGGATCAAAAGCATTCTGTCTCTCGCCTAATTGCTTTTTGTAGGCATCTTGCTGTGAAAGAACGTAGCTCTTCCAAGCATACATGCCCCCAGCTGCACCTATGGATACGACAAAAATAAAGATGGCGATATCTAACATGATGCTCGGCGCTCGCTTTGGCCGCGACGGGGACACCCCCAGATCAGCGATCGCTCCGCCACCAGATGAAAGAGGGCTTTTGGGTATGAAAGAGGTTTGGAATTTGGTCTCCATAGTATTCAGCTAGATTATACCAGAAACCGATCGGTATTTGGGTGTGTATAACACTGATCACCCAATCTCCGACAGCCTCCGAAGGGCCGTCCCTATCGCTACAGCGAATTCTGGTCCGGCCGACGCCAATTCATCCGCCAAAAAAGCCGGCGTCTCGAGCTTGCCAAAGGGATTGGCACAGACGACCTCGGTCTGGAAGCTTATCTTCGCCAGATCAAGGAATCCCTTGATGATCACTCCCCCGCCAGCCAGAATGACCTTTGAGACATTCTTGCCATATTTCTTCTGATAATTCAAAAGCGAGGCATTGGCTTCATAAAATATGTAATCGAGATTGACTGTTATGATCTCGGTCAGCTCCTTATACTCAGGACCGCCTTGCAATCCGTACAAGCGCTTGGTGCGCTCAGCTTCTATCACGCTTATCATAAGCGCCTTTGAAAGAGCCAAGGTGATATCCTGACCGCCTTTATTGATGATATGCGAAGTGCGCAATATGCCTCTTTCGATGATATAGAGCTTGGTCACCCTCGAACCGATATCAATGATCATATTAGTGGCCATGCCTTGATCAGTGACAGCGCGGATCGAGCTGAATATCTCTATCTCGTAGAAACTAGGTTGGAGCCCGGTACCAGCCATGATCTGCTGATAGTTGTTCAAATACTCTTTGTGGCTGGCCACGACCAGAACTTCGCGCTCCTGCTTTTCGGTCTTGGAAGAGCCCTCTTCGGTAGCATAAGATTCCTCTCGAGGAATCACGGAATAATCCAGCATCACTTCATCCATGGGTACGGGGATATACTTACGGGCTTCCAGAGCTACGACGTCTGGAATCTGTTTGTCGGGAACAGGGGGTATGCTTATGAAGCTGATCAAGCTCGAAGATAGAGGCAAGGCCACTCCACAGGACAATGTGGTAGTCTTGGCCTCGCGGAGAATGTCCTTGATGGCCTCAATGAGCTTCTCTGTAGGAAGGCTGGTAGCGCGACCAATCTCGATGCCAGCATAAGGTCCGAGGGCAAGCTCACCGTAAGTCTCCAGAACGGCTCGGCCATGCTTCTTTTTTATCTGTACGATCTTGACGGCCGAAGAGCCGATATCCACGCCCAGGACGCTGGTCTCTTTATTGAAAAGCGACGAGAGAAAAGACATAGGAATATTATAGCAGAGATTGTGATTTCACTGTAAACTTTAGAAATGGCATTTATGCATGACTTATATGAGACGATCATCGAGGCTCTCTTCCCTCTCTCGCCCGCCGAGACCGAGCTCTTTTCCATGTCTCCGGAACAGGCTCTGAACAAACTACCTAAAGCCCCTGAATACGGGCACTCAACTGTGCCGCTTCAGAATACTTATTCGATATTCGCCTACAAAGACGAACGCGTCTCAAAGCTCATTTGGAATATCAAATACAAGAAGTCTGAAAAGGCGATAAAGATAGGCGGATACGCTCTTTTCCATGAATTACTCGAGAATCAAGCCTTCGCGGAAACTATGGCTAACATTGGCGAAGGTCGGACCTTCGTTATCCCCATCCCTATCACCGACCAGCGTCGGCGCGAGCGCGGTTACAACCAATGCGAGCTGCTATTGGATGAGATCGAGCGATTATCCAAGCTCTCGATATCAGCAGATCACCATTCGCCGACATCAAGCCTGACCTTCAATAAAGAGATACTCATAAAGACTAGGAATGCAAAACGCCAGACTCTGAAAAATAGAGAAGAGCGTCTTGATAGCGCCAAGGATATTTTTGCGATCGATAATAAAGCTCTTAATAGATTATCTTCGGATAAAACTTCCTTGAATGTTAAGGATTACCCAGTGATCATAATCGATGATGTCATTACGACTGGCAGCACCATGAAAGAGGCACGGGATACTTTGAAAGAAGCTGGATTCAAAAAAGTGTTCGGGCTATCACTGGCGCATTGATTCGGCGCGCAAGTTGCACATGGCATTTCTCTTTCGTTTAAGCTCGCAGCCTGGAAATTACAAGGCCTTTCGGCGTTCAACCGTAAGCAGCCGACGCCAAAAGGCCTAGTAATTTCCGGCAGCTCGAAGTTAAACGAAAGAGAAATGCCATGTGCAGCTTGCGCGCCGAATAACAGACTTCTATTTAATAACGATCTTCACAAACCTCCTCTT
>CAIKAN010000010.1 GCA_903825415.1 uncultured bacterium | reverse complement strand
GTAGATTAACAGTTTTAAATAACAACTATGCTCTACATCATCATTTTTGTCGTTCTCGTCCTCCTTTCTTCCTCTCTGAAAGTGGTCAAGGAATATGACCGTGGCGTGATATTTTTCCTGGGTAAATGTACTGGCGTCAGAGGCCCTGGGCTCATAATCCTCATCCCGATCTTGGAGCGCATGACCAAGGTCACTTTGCGTACGATCACCATGAATATCCCTTCGCAGAAGATCATCACCAAAGACAATGTCTCCATAGATATCGCGGCTGTGGCTTACTACCACATCGTCGATTCTCAGAAATCAGTCATCGCCGTCGAGAACGTCTTTCAAGCCGTGAATCAGATCAGTCAGACGACAGTGAGGAATGTTGTCGGTCGTTTCCAACTCGATCAGCTCCTCTCGCAAACAAGCGAGATCAATGTGCAGATCAAGGATGTCATCGATGCTCATACCGAGCCTTGGGGGGCGCAAGTCACGGCTGTGGAGATCAAGGATATAGTCCTTCCTGACAATATGCAGCGCGCCATGGCCAAAGAAGCGGAGGCGGAGAGAGAGCGCCGCGCCAAGATCGTCGCCGCTCAAGGTGAATTCCAAGCTGCTCAGAAGCTTGGCGAAGCCGCAGACCTCATCGCCGCTCATCCTGTGGCTTTGCAGTTGCGCACGCTTCAGACAATGGCGGAGATCGCTACCGAGAAGAATTCCACTATCATTTTCCCCGCACAATTCATGACTACGGTTCAAGAGGCGTTTGCTACGTTGAGGGGGGATTCGAAGATCAAATAAGGGACTAGCCACTAGTGATTGGCCACTAGGGTTTTGCTACTGGCGTTCACTAGTGACTATGGCCTACTGGCTAGTATCATATTTCTGATTGACTAAATCCTAAAATTTGCTATCATAATATTACAAATGCCTTCGGGCCTGCCCTCACAAGGAGGGAGAAATAAAACAAGCCATCAGAGCAAGTCTTTGATGGCTTGTTTTGTATTGTTGAATGTTTCTTGGTCTAAATATCCGATCTTATTGATGAATCTCTTTGTGTCAATCGGACGCATGTGCGAAACTATAGCTGAGGCAGAATCGTTCTCTATATGACCAACTGGAATGTGATATTTATCATGTTTAGATGACGTGGATAATGGCACAACCCAACATAGCTGTCTGTTGAAACCTTTAATGATCAAAACAGGCCGTTCAGCCTGTGAACCTTTGCCGTCTTCTTCATATCCGACGTTGATACCGAGCGAGCACCACCAGATCTCTCGCTCATGATAAAAACAATTTATCCCATTAGTGTGGATATGCTTTTTCAGCCCATTCCATGTGTCGAAATCTTTATTCATGCCGCTTAATTATATTCTCGTGAATTATTCATGCAATATTGAATAGTATGTTTATGACTGTTCAAATACAATATCCGGTTTAAGTGTTCGGTGCACACATTTGCAAAAAAACTGATTAGAACATATATTTAAGTGGTATTCTAAGAAATACGTTAATATGGGCGATTAGTTAAGTGGTATAACAAATCTCTCCAAAAGATTGGTCGGGGGTTCGATTCCCTCATCGCCCGCAAAACATTCATAATTCTATGGAACAATCCTTATTAGTGTCATGGTATGTGGCAATGTTCATCCCAGCGATTTTCTGGTATTTTCTTATCAAAGAATTCAATGCCAAAGCGCATGCCAAATTCCCATGTATCGTATACTCGATCCTTTATTTGATCCCTATTCTTGGACACTGTTGGATCGCTTGGAGCTTTCTTAACGACCTTAAGGAAGTTCAGATCAAGTCGCGAGCCGATTCTGTTCCTGTGAACAAAACATATATCACAAAGTTTGTTCTCCCTGATATATTTCTAGTGCTCGGATTGAATATTTTTGTATTCATTGGAATATTTATATTCTTAATCCCAGTCATTGGAAGTTATGTAGGAAATTCACTTATTTGGTTGGCGACTTTTGTACCATTCATATCTTTTATTTGGATCGCATGGGGATTCTGGTCCACGTTTCGAATAGTAAAGAATATCAAATCTAAAGGAATGTCTATATAGCTATTCGTTTCGAGAATAAGTTCTCCACATTTCATGCGTCAGCCAGGTTGGGTGTATAATGTAGCTCCAACCACTCATGCCTCAACCAACTAGATCAAAATCGTTCTTTCCAAAAGGCAAAAGCCTGACCAGTATCGCATTCACCATCTCTCTGGTGGCGATCGTGATCGCGCTTCTGTCGATAGTCCTATCATTGAAGAGCCCATCGGAGCCGCGTCCTGTCACGCAGCATATCTCTGCATTCCAGACTCCAGAAGAGCAGTCAGACATATATGTGCGCTTCGATATGGAAGCCTTCGATCAGATCAATGAACATTATTGGATGGCCACTTCTTCCTATAGCCTGTCCAAGCTATTCCAGACTTCTTTGGGAAAGGTCACTGGTTCATATCAGATTTTGTCGACATTCGATCGAGAAGGGACGGCCAAGATGCTGGAGGTCGCTTTTTCTAATGCCACATCGAGCGCCGCCAAGCAGAAGATCGCTGTCGATACCGTAAGCTATCTCATGACATATTTGCTCATACCTGCCGGCAGGAGCGGCCTCCTCACTATCGAGCAGAATAATAAGCTTTCGGAAAGGGTAGCCAATATCAATCCCGCGAATGATCTCTACAAAGATGTGGGTACTTCTACGGGTGCTTCTGTAGAGCAAGTCGAGGTCAGCTATGAAAAGACGGTGGCTAGGCTCAAAGACGCCACTTCGACCGAAGCCAAGGCCGAGTTGAAGCGCGCCGAGTATACGCATAAAGTCTTGACTAGTGCTTTCAATAAGAGCATCTACGATGTCGCAAAGGCTGAACCGACTCTCTATGATCACAAGATCGGCAGCAGCTTGTATGTGCACTTGAAGCAGATCTCACCGGTTACTTTCAATGAATTCGTCCATGCAGTAGATGATGCCTCGACTACGCCAGGACTCAATTCTCTGGTCATAGATCTGAGAGGTAATTTCGGAGGGAACTTCGCTGTGGCTCAAGCTTTGCTCGGATTATTCATAGGCCAGAATCAATATGCCTTCGACCTATTCCATCAGGGCAATTACGAAGTCCAGCGCACCACCATGCCTTTATGGCCTGAATTGAGCAGGTACAAAGAAGTCG
Organism: uncultured bacterium; assembly: GCA_903825415.1. Taxonomy (GTDB): domain Bacteria; phylum Patescibacteriota; class Minisyncoccia; order Phycocordibacterales; family PALSA-1337; genus C7867-002. Next base: position 13,888 of record CAIKAN010000010.1, on the reverse strand, counting down.
CTATCCTGATCGATCACGGCACTCAATCTACCGCAGAAGAGCTAGCGGCTTCTTTCAAGAGGAATTATTCCGCAAGGATAGTGGGCAGCCTATCTTTGGGCTGGGGCACGGTAGAGTCGCATGATTATGAGATGAAGACTATCATCGATCCCAATCAGAAATACATCATGGAATTGGTGGAGTATCTCACCTTGAGGCCAGATAATGTGCCTATCGAGGGGAGCGGCGTGACGCCTGATGTGGATATCTCTGATAAGGATTGGAGCTCGAAATTGCATTCATATTTCAAGCTACAAGGAACAATAGATACTTTGGATAATGTGATGAGGAGACAACCTATCGATTAGTTTAGGGGTGACCTTTTGCACTACCCCTTCTCACCCCCGACGTACGCCTAGGGCCTGCTACGGAATAGGCCCTAGGCGTCGTCTTGCTCGGCATCGTCTGTTACCTATTATTCTGAGCATGTCTCCCCGGTGCCTCCGCACTGCGTCCTTCCGTAGCTCCGAGGTACGAGGAGCGAAGGAGGAAGGGTTCGCCGGGGTAATGCAAAAGGTCAATTCACGCTTTCTAAATAGTGGTTTTTGTATTCCAAGAGCGTATAATCAGCTCATGGAACCATTAGCGAATAAGATACGCCCCAAGTCTTTGAAGGACTACGTTGGCCAGGACCATATAGTCGGCCCTAATGGCCCTTTGCGTCGCGCCATCGAAGACAAGCACCTATTTTCATTCGTCTTATGGGGTCCTCCAGGGACCGGCAAGACCACCTTGGCCAAGATCTATGCACAAGCCCTCGATGCCCGCCTCTATGAATTATCAGCTGTTTCTGCGGGGAAAGATGATATCAGGAAGATAATTGAAGAGCCGGATAATCTATTGGAGGGAAGACGGAATGATTTCACTGGCCTTGTCGAGCCAAAACCGAAGCTTTTGTTCTTGGATGAGATACACCGCTTCAATAAAGCTCAGCAAGATTTCCTCTTGCCTTACGTCGAAAGCGGCAAGCTCACTCTGATCGGCGCGACCACGGAGAATCCTAGCTTTGAAGTCATATCGCCTTTGCTTTCAAGATGCAGGGTATTCGTTCTGAAATCATTAACGGAGAAAGATCTGGCGACTATCATCAAGCGCACAAAGATCAAGGTTCCCAAAGATGCCTTGAATTGGTTGATCGCTTTGGCCAATGGCGATGCAAGGATAGCTATAACTGCTTTGGAAAATACCAGACAGCTTTACGGGACAGTGACTTTGGAGAATCTAAGGAAGACCTTTGAGCATGCCTTCATCCGATTCGATAAGAAAGGGGAGGAGCATTATGATACGATCTCCGCTTTTATAAAAAGCATGCGCGCCGGTGATGCTGATGCCGCTATCTATTACTTAGCCAGGATGATCGAAGGAGGGGAGGATCCAAAATTCATAGCTAGGAGAATGGTCGTATTCGCTTCGGAAGATATCGGCCTGGCGCAGCCTACCGCTCTGGTCGTGGCAAATGAAGTCTTTCGAGCTGTGGAAACCATCGGCTTGCCTGAAGCCGCCATCAATCTGGCACACGGCGTAGCTTATCTTTCTCTAGCTGCCAAAGACAGAAGCGCTTATGATGCGCTGCGCGCTGCACAGGAAGATGTGAGGTCTCTCGGCAATATCCCTATTCCTTTGAGGATAAGGAATGCACCGACCAAGCTGATGAAAGAATTGAAGTATGGGGAGGGTTATGAGAAATATTCGGCTGAAAGCTATCTGCCGGAGAAGATCAAAGGGAAGAAGTATTTAAAAAGAAATCCGAAATCCAAATGACAAATGTCAAAGCCGAATCGCGTTAGCCGCGACCGTCGCCGACTCAAACCATCTGATCTCCTTATTCCTCTTGAACCAAGTCAGCTGTCTTTTTGCATAATGCCAGATCTCTATCTCAAGCCTTTCTATCATCTCCTCTCTTGTCATCTTTCCTTGAAGATATCTAGCCAAATAGCGGTATTCAAGGCCCAGCTCTTCCATCCTTTTCCAAGAAAGGCCCTTGGTATGGAGCTTGCGGGCTTCCTGTATCATATTATCTTTTTGATTCAATCTTTTGAGCAGACGGACATGAATTCGTTCTTTGAGGATGTCTTTGGAAGGATTGATCCCGATGAAGATGAGATTTTCTGGAGGTCCGACCTCCCGAATCTGGAGGTCGGACTTCCCGATCTCATTCTGGGCTCTCGCTATCTCTATCGCTCTTATCAGCCTTCTCGGATTCTTCCTATCAGAATCATTCAATCGTTGGGCCCGTTCGCTATCCAGCCTCTCCAGAATACTCAATAATTGACCCGCAGTCTTATTCGCCAGTTTTTTCCTCAATCTCAGATCTATTCCAACGGCGGGTAATTCAAGGCGATTTGTGATCACATCTATATAGAAACCTGTGCCACCACAGATGATGGGGAGCTTGCTTCTCTTTTGAATATCTCTGATCGCTTTATCGGCTAGCTTTTTGAATCGTTCTGCAGTGAATTGTCTCTTGGGATCTATCACATCGAGCAGATGATGCCTTACGCCTTTCATTTCAGCTCGCGTGATCTTGCCGGTCCCAACATTCAAGCCTCTATAGACTTGTCTTGAATCAGCAGAGATGACCTCGCCATTGAATCTCTTGGCGAGCTTGACGGCCATGTCGCTTTTGCCAGAAGCGGTAGGGCCGAGGATGATGAGGAGTTTGGGTTTCATTGAAGTTTTATAAAATCTATATAAGTATTCTTTTTTCTCGAAAGACAAGGGATATTATTAGAATAATAGATCTTGTCGAGTAATATCATCGATTCTTTCTTGGCAAATTTTAAGACAAACATGGAGTTGCCGATTCGATTGGCTTTGCTCGTATGCAATCTTCCGTGAATTCCAATCGATCTATGGATCATTTTTTGAAGCCATATCATATGCTTCTTGCTACCAGAAATGAATCTCGTCCATAGCCTCCTGTAAATATATCTCGGATCCTTCTTTGAATTATAGTAATCTAAATATGTCGTGACGGAGCCATCTCCGTCGAGGTGTCCTCTCAAGAAATCGATAAATAGCCGATCAGGCACATCGATCTCTCCGATCGTTAATGACTTGCAGGGTGTTAACCCGATTCTTTCAAGCCAGTGAAATAGTTCTATGCTTCCGATTTGGAGGCGATATGCTTCAGAAGACTTATTCTTTGTTTTACCTATAGAATTATCCGCATTCAAGATAGATCGCATACTCTCGATCAACTCTATATCTCGCGAAGTGAATGTGACATGTCGCCCATCAGAAGAGAGACAGCCATCGGTCACAATAAGACCGACGGCGTATGCCAAATCGGGCGTCCATTTTTGTATATGGAGATGCTGCATTTTGTTATCAAATATCCCTCGAATCTCGGTGCCGGAGGTGGGACTCGAACCCACAAGGAGTTGCCTCCATACGATTTTGAGTCGTACGCGTAGACCAATTCCGCCACTCCGGCCTGTTCTACATACTAGCGTATTTGAGGGGAAGATGACAAGACTGCGTTCGTGAGAATGTCAAAATCCAAATTTCAAATTTCAAATCAAATCCAAAGCCCCCTCCTTCGCCAAGGCTACGGAAGGGCAAAGCAAAATCCAAATGAATCACAGCGTCATTTTGACATTTAGTCATTTGGGCTTGATTTGAAATTTGAAATTTGGATTTTGACATTAGGCGTTCTATAATAGACATCATGCCTACAGGTTATGTGAACAATGCGGTCTTCTGGGTGGAAGTCGAGAAGGTCAGTCCCAATCCATACCAGCCGCGCCGCGAATTCGATGAGATGGCTTTGAAGAGCCTCTCGGAATCTATCCGCATGTACGGGGTCTTGCAGCCTCTGGTTGTCACCAGGAAGGAAGTCTATCGTGAAGAAGGCGGCATGACTGTCGAATACGAGCTCATCTCCGGAGAGCGCCGTTTACGCGCTTCCAAGATGGCCGGTTTGGCGCAGGTTCCCGTTCTCATCAGGAATGGCGAGGAGAGCGCTAGGGAGAAGCTGGAGATCGCCATCATCGAGAATCTGCAGAGGGAAGACCTCAATGCCGTGGAGCGTGCGCGATCATTCGATCGTTTGAATAAAGAATTCGGTTTGAAGCAGCATCAGATCGCCGATAAGGTCGGCAAGAGCCGTGAATATGTGGCTAACACTTTGCGCATCCTTTCTTTGCCAGAAGAGATCCTGACGGCTTTGGGAGATGGCAAGATCTCTGAAGGCCATACTCGCCCTCTTCTCATGCTCGTCGACAAGCCAGCTGAACAGTTAGTCCTATTCAAGGAGATAATGATGAAGAAGCTCACTGTTAGAGAGGCTGAAGCGGCTTCCAGAAGGGTTGCTACTGACAGAGTGCGCAAGAAAGACAAATATCAAGACCCCATGATCCTTGAATTGGAACGCAAGTTCAATGAAGCTCTCGGTACACGCGTCAAGGTTGAGAGGACCAATGAGACGGGAGGGGTAGTCACTATAGATTTCTTTTCATCTGATGATCTACGAGGTCTCTTCGAAAGGCTGAATAACGCTGGAAGCTTGAAGGCGGTAGGCGGCGCTTTGAATGATTCAAAAAAGGCCTTGAATGGGGATGCAGTGAATGGTTTTGTAAACGGCAATCCTACTAAAACAAGCGCGGATTTCTCCTTTGAAAAAGGGGGTGGCTCGTATCCGCCGGCTGGCGGAGGAGAGACGGGGGATTTGTCATCTGTCAGTCTCGGCGCCCCCGATTCAACCGAAAGAGCAGAAGACGATCGTCCGAAAAAAGAGATCCAAAAAGAGGAGAACGAAGACTTGTATTCTCTGAAGAATTTTTCTGTATAAATTTGCAGAGGTCCGACCTCTGTTGGGTATAAAAAATCGCCACCACGTGGGCGGGGATTTGAATGTAGCGATATGAGGAATAATTCCTAATCGTCGGCGCCTGTTCGAGCAAGCGCTGTGAAGAAACTGTCGCTGTGTTTTGTCGATGCTTCTTGTGCGATGATCATAGCTTTGAAATTGTCCCGTTCTCCTTCAGCGGCAATCAATTTAAGCTTTGTTAGACTGAGCTCCAGGTCTAACTCGTCCCGTTTTTTCTTAACCTCGATTAATTCATTTTGGACTTCGGCAAGACTAGCCTTTAGCTCAGCAATCTGCCTGACGGCTTCATCCATCCCATTTTGAGGCATAAGTATCCTTTCTTTGGTATTTTTGTACTCTTTCTTATAGATTACTCAATTGAGTAGATATGTCAAATTTCTTTCTTCTTCGCAAACCTTCCACCTCTAGCTTTCTTGGGCACAGCCAACATCTCGAGAGCTCTCTCTAATGTTATCTCATAGACATCATCTGGCACTTTAATAGATCGAAAATTGCTATCGGAAACTACATACGGACCGAAACGTCCAGCTGAAGCGACCACATCCTTATTCGTCTTAGGATCGATTCCCAAAGTCCTTGGAAGGCTCAAGTATTTGAGAGCATCAGCGACTGTGACTTTTGAAGGATCCATAGTTTTGGGGATAGAAGCCATGCGAGGTTTGATAGGTTTGGAAGCCGTATCTTCAATAGCTGTTTCGGTGCTTACAACAGGTTCACTTGAAGGTGCAGCTTCATTAGGAGTTTCTTTCAGAGCCTTCTTCGATTTCTTAACACGCTTCTTCTTTTCCTTAGGCAATTTCAAGCCCAACTGGACATACGGTCCGAACCTCCCATTCAAGACAAAGATAGGAAGCCCTGTCGTAGGATCATTTCCTATAGGCTCATCTTTCTTGAATTCAACGCCATCGATAGTCAGAGCGCCATCGCAATCAGGATAGGTGGCACAAGAAATGAACTTGCCTCCGCGGCCGAGCTTGATGACCATGGGACTGCCGCATTTGGGGCATTTATATTTGGCATCGGCATCGCCGAGATTGGTAGCTTTGGCGAGCTTTTCTTTGGACTTCACATCTTTATGGAAAGGCCCATAGAATTCTTTCAAGGTCTTGCCATATTCTCGGGCGCCATTGGCGACATCGTCTAGCTTGTCTTCCATTTCAGCGGTGAATGTATCGCCTATATAGGTAGGGAAGTATTCTTCTAAGAATGAGGAAACCACATCGCCAGTATCGGTAGGCTTGAGGGATCGTCCTTCTTTGGCGACATAGCCGCGATCTTCGATGGTTTTGCAGATGCTAGCATAAGTAGAAGGACGGCCGATGCCTCGCTTCTCCAATTCTTTGATAAGACCGGCTTCTGTATATCTCGAAGGGGGCTGAGTCTGCTTTTCCTCTGATTTGATATCTTGAAGATCAAGACTTTCATCCTTTGCACACTTCGGCAGTGTGACTTCTTCGCCCACTGATTCAGGATCGGCTTTCAACCAGCCGTCAAAGATGACGCGAGAGCCTGTGGCTTCGAAATCGGGGATCGGCTTATCAGTATTGGTTATATTCCCAATGATCTTAGTCTTGGCTACCCTAGCATCCGCCATCTGCGAAGCGATGGTTCTTTGCCAAATCAATCGATACAGCCTCTTCTGTTCATCGTTGTGTCCTGCCGATTTCACATTTGCATGCGTAGGACGTATAGCTTCATGTGCTTCTTGGGCATTCTTGCTCTTGGCGGCATAGGTTCTGAAGGAGAGATATTCTTTGCCATATCCCTTTTCTATCTCCGGACCGATCTGTCCCAGAGCTTGTTGGCTCAAGGTCGTAGAATCGGTACGCATATAAGTGATGTATCCAGCTTCATAGAGCTTCTGTGCTACACCCATAGTCCTTGAAGGGGAGAAGCCGAGACGCGAGCTAGCTGTCTGCTGTAAGGTTGAAGTGATGAATGGCGCGCGAGGGGAGCGTTTCTGTTCGCTTTCTTCTACATCCAAAACATGCCATGGCTCTTTCTTGGCGATCTCTATTATAGAATCCACCTCTTTCTTGTCTCTTGGTTCTTTGGAACAGGTGAGGCCTAGAAGGTCGCCCTTGGCCGTTTTCCAATTCCCGGAAATGCTCCAATAAGTCTCGGGGATGAAAGCACGGATCTCCCTCTCTCTTTCCATGATTATCCTTAAGGCCGGTGATTGAACTCGACCAGCGGACAGGCCATAGCGCACCTTCTTCCATACAAGTCCCGACAGGTCATAACCGACTATCCTATCCAAAACGCGTCTTGCTTCCTGCGCCTCTCTCAAATGCTCATCTATATCGCGTGGATGTGCCAAGGCTTCCAGCACCGCTTCCTTGGTGACTTCATGATAAGTGGCGCGCTTTATCTTCTTGGAAATTGTTTTGCCCAAGCGCTCTCGCAGGATCTCAGAGATATGCCAGGCGATGGCTTCTCCTTCTCGGTCGGGGTCGGTTGCGAGGATGATCTCATCCGCTTTCTCGGCTTGTGCCGTCAGATCGGCGATGACATCAAGCTTTTTGGCGATGACTTCATAGTGCGGGATAAAACCGCCCTCGATGTCGATGGCTTTCTTGTTGGACTTGGGCAGATCGCGCACATGGCCCACCGAAGCGCGCACTACAAAATCTTTTCCGATATATTTGGAAATCGTCTTGGCTTTTGAAGGGGATTCCACTATGAGCAGCTTCATGAGGACAAGTATTGCATGAATAGGGAAAAGGAAGCAAATAGGAATTAATAGAATTATTGTTAATCATGAATAATATGAAAAGCCGCCAGTGAGAACCAGACGGTTCTCACTGGCGGATGCCATAAGTCAAAGTTGCGCGCATCGTGTACCTCTTTCGAAGCAGGCGACCTCAGATGCCCAGTACTTGAGAAAGGCCGCCATTGCAGCTCCTCCTCCCGTGGAAGTCTCTGATCCGAAGCTTGGCTTCGTCTGCTTGACCCTGAAGATGATCCATCCGATCAGGTTTCTCTCCGCCCCACTGCAAGCATCGTACAATTGGTGGACCAAGGAATTGTATTGTGTCGGTTGGGTATTTTCCAGAGCGTGCTCGCGACCACTTGCCAGAGTGACCAAGTTTGTCGGGATTGCGGTAGCCTCGAAGTCTGCGAGATGCTGTTTGTCTGCATAGCAGCCATGGAGGCCGTGGCGGTCAATAGTAGTGACAATTGCGCCCAAAATGTTAAGGTGCTCGAACATAATCTGCCTTTCGTTATTTCGTTTCTTTGCTGTCGAACAACAGTATAGCATCTATGTTCTGCTTCTGTCAATAGCTGTTTTGAAATGTTTAGAGTAACACAGGCGATTTATCTTATTGAATGTATCAACTGGCATATATTACCCTATCAGTTATTCGTGACATTTCCATGAAATTCTGTTACATTACCATGCGACCGCCCATAGCTCAGTCCGGTAGAGCACTCGCCTCTTAAGCGATTGGTCGTTGGTTCGAATCCAACTGGGCGGACAGATTGCTTGTATTTTTGAGTCGTTGTGCTAAACTTTGAGCATATACGGCTTCGGCCCTCCCTCGCAAGAGGGTAAATATGAAAGGCGCGTTATCCTAGCAAGGCGATAATGCGCTTTTTCAATTCTATATAATCTGATTCGGAAATAGAACCAACTGGATATTTCAAGCGTTTGCTATCTATGAGACGAATTTGGGATAGGTTTGCCGTGGACATATCAGCGTCTTTGCTCTTAAATTCGAAATAATATTTTCCGGTCTTCTTCTTTTTTGTAAGGAATAGAGCCCACAATGTCTCATTATTGAACTTCTTCAATACGAGGACAGGTCGAAGGTATTCATCTCCTTTGCCATCCTGTTCGAAACCTATATTTGCACCAACAGAAGATGACCAGACCTCTCTTTCATGAAAATGCAATCTGACCTGATTCTCATGAAGGTCGCTTTTCTTGTCATGCCAGGTTTGGAAATCTTTATTCATTGACCGAAATTATACTGCCAGATTTCATCAACTGCTACTTGACGCGAATAGGCGTGTGAATGGGTAGTATGTCAGTTCAACAAGAACATGAATTCTCCACTGAAGTCGCTTAAAATAAAACCCGCACGACTGCCGTGCGGGGTGAAGGGACAAGGAACAAAGAACTATGGAAGAGAGCCTAGCTCTGCTTCTGCTTGAGCCATCCGGTCAACTCCTCGGGGAGGAGCTGCTCATAGATGTCGTCAGAATCAACGAACTTTTGAAGGTCCGTGACGTTGAGGAAACCGGTGTTGCCGAAGTCTTTCGCGATCCTTTCCAGGAAAGGGAAGGCTTGGCTGCCGACACCGATAAACAAGAAGTAGATGTTCGCCTTCGCCTTTTCGCATTGCTGCAAGAGAGTGTAGGTGGCATCTTTATCCTCGTTTTGACCGTCAGTGATGAAGTAGTTGATGACTGCTTCACCCGACCTTGAGTTTGGTCCGAGCGTTTCGGCATTGCTGCCGCTGCTTCGGCCGAAAAGCCTCTTTATGAGGCCGGTGGGCTGGGCATTCCCATGACTCAAGAACCCATATTTACGGAGCATCATCTGCAAGACCGGAGCGTAATCAGTTCCGCCCCATTTCGGGACAGCACTGTTACGAATGATCTCGCGCTCGACGAAGCCCTCGTAGTTGTCGGCTGTGGCCTGGGCGATCTCCGTGGCGCTATCGCCATTGTTGAAGGTCCAAGCGTCCAGCGAACCATTGTCATCGAACCGAAGCCCGACGGGGATGATCTGTTGGACGACGCTCTGGATGACACCGCCCGTGTAGAGGCCCTGGGTAGAGCCACTGACATCGAGGGTGAATCCAACAGCCGCTCGCATGGGAGGAAGCTTCCGTTTCTCCAACACGAATCGCACGCGTTCCGACTCTTTCTGAAGATTAAATTTCATAACTACACCTGAATCCTTTCTAGAATCTTTCGTTGTTTCACTACCAATTCTTCGAACACGGAGCCATCCGGTTCGCCGCCGCTCATGATTGCCGTGAGGACGCACAAGTAGTTCGTGCGCCAAGCGGGGATGTCCACCAAGAGCGTGTTCTGCACGCAATCGATGATATGAGCTGCGGATTTCGCCAAGAACTCTCTTTGGACGAGGCTGAGCTTCAGCGTCGCCTGAGTTGAGGTCAGACTCTCGACCCTCTGGTCGAGAGTCTGCATCTGTCCTTCTAGGCGGACGGATTCGCCTTCACCGATGTATTTGCCTGAGCGCACGTACTGCGTCAAGAAATTTCCGGCGATGATCGCGGCTTCGATCTCCGTGGCGAGCGCTTTGGTCCTTCCGATCAGTCCGTTGACTGACGAGATGAACTTTGAGAGCTCGGGGAGCCTGGACTCCAGCCTGCTTATGGCAGATTGGAGCTTCTTGTAAGCCGCATCGAATCTGGATTTGGGATTATCGCTACGCACGCGCTTTGTGATAGAGGCGATGAGGCCTCCCTTAGACGCTGCCGCGTTTCCGCTTTCCAGATTGAGCCTGCTCAGGATCTGAAAGATCTCCGCGATCTCTCGCTTCGATCCATCGATCGTCCCCGACTGCAAGAGAGCTGTCTCTTCGTCGAGGAGGGTAGAGAGCCTGCGCTGGAGCTCGGAGCCCCAGTTCATGGCTTTCTCATCCCTGCCGTCATCAAGGTTCGTCACCTTGATGAGCTCGAGAGCTTTCACGATCACGGCCTCTTCGCAGAGTCCGCCGACCATGGTCCGTAGCTCGTACGGAGTAGCTTCGATGCGCTTGCGAGCGGTACCGCCCGGGAGGACTACAGTCGGTTTGACCGGCTGTCTTTCTTCCTTGACGATCGCCACATGCGGCGTTTGAGCTGTTTTGCCGAATAGGATCTTCGGCTGGATCGCGGGTTTGACCGTTTCCTGAACCTTGGAAGGCTCTGAAGAAGGCTTATCGAAGCGGAGCACTTTGGGCTCGACTTCGCTCGTCTTCTTCATCGCTTCTTTTGGATCAGGTTGCGGTTTCGACCCGTTGGAGAATAAGACCTTGGGCTTAATCTCTCTGACCTCTGGCGTAGTAGTTACGCCAGAGGAGGTTTTTTTCTCCGCCTCTGGCGTTTTCATGTGATTTCCTTTCGTTTGGAGTTTACTGGTACTGTTCGAGGATATCGCCCAGCCCCGCCGCGGAACCAACACCAACGGCCTTGAAAGACCAGGTGTTGTTCTCTTTGATGAAGCTGCCGACTTGGACGGCCGTTTGGCCGGCGAATTCCTTCTGCATGTCGTAGCGGCAGAGCTCCTGCTGCGTATCGGCATTGAGGACCCGGATGAAGGTGCTGTTGACAGCACCGAAATCCTGCTTCCGCACGTCGTGCTCGTAGATGGTGACGAAGACCGCCACCTCCACGATCTCGGCGGGGAGCTGAGCCAGATTGATGGCGATGACTTCGTCGTCGCCTTCGCCTGCACCCGTACGATTGTCACCGAAGTGACGCATCGTCTTGTCGGCGGTCTCGAAACTGCCATCTTTCTGCTTGAGAGCAGTGTTGGCGTAGCAGACCGCGTGGGACCCTTCCCCGTAGAATTTGGGGACGCCCTGGCCGGTATGGATCAAACCGAAAGCACTGGCATCGAGATCGAAATTGACTCCAGGTCGGGACGAAACGTCCCAGCCCAAGCCGACCTGAACCCGACCAATGCTCTTCACGAGATTGAAACTGCCGCCCTTTTTTAGAGTGAATGTAGTCGTCATAAGACTCCTGTTCGTTAGTATTGTTTTGTCAAAGATCCAGAGTATATGGGTTTACCACTTTCCTCTGCTGGCCATCGAACTTGCTAGCGCAAGTCCGCTCAATGACCAGATAGGGGAGGCAAGATTCACGGACTTGCCTCAATTTTCCGGCGATATTAGGGAATATCGCAAATTGATCTAGTTGGCCGTGCTGCGACCATTCGCTTGCACGGTTTGATTCGACTTCGCCTGCCGCCTCTTATTCACCTCGTCCCGGACGATGGTGCCGATGATGATCGCGGCAACGCCGCTGATCTCACCGATCTCGCCGATGGAGTAGTGCAGGGCAGCGATCGTGCCTTTGGCCAAGGCGATCTTGTCGCCGAACCAGACGATCGTTTCTGCACCGTGCTCCGCCAGCATCATCACGCCTAGGAAGGCCAAGATGATATAAGCGGCGCCCTCGAGGCTCGGATACTTCGCCATGAAGATCCGGACCATTTGGGCCGCTACCGCGAGCATTAGGATCGAGGCCAGAACTCCGATCACGATGACCGCAAGGTTCTGGCTCATCGCCACCACGGCGATGATATTGTCGGTAGAGAGGGAGAGGTCCAGGAAGCCGATCGAAACCAGCACTCCCAGAAAGCTCCTCTGCTTCCGTGTCCCTTCACTGCCGTCTTCGTCACTCTTGGTGAAGTGACCCCAGACGAGGTAGAAGAGATAGAAAGCGCCGACAACTTGGACCCAGGGGTTCGAGGCGATGAACGCCGCGAAAGCCAGAGCCACGACTCGAAGAACAGCCGCCATCCCTAACCCTAGCCAAATGATCTTGCTCCGAACCTTTTCGGGAAAATCCATGGCCAGAGCATTGATAGCAATGCTATTGTCACCGGAGAGAGCCGCATCCATGATAAGGATGGCGAATATCAGACCGATTTCCTTCACGCCGATGTGTTGGAGGCCGGTCACGAATTGATGGATAAACATTGTCATATTGGTTCCTTTCCTTCCGTTGTTATCCAACTCTTCATGCCGACATGGCAGATTCGTTGGAGCTTAGGGCCTATATATGCGCTAGCGGTATATGGGCCCGGAGCTCCAACGAATGCTATTTGCGAAATCAAAGAACGTAACTATATAGTCTTAACAGTGAGCGGGAAGTCGTTGCTTATTAACTCCACACCTCCTTGCCCATCTCATTGTTCTTGTGTCATTATAAATCCAAGAAAGGCAAAGTGTCAATGATGATTAGACAATTAAATCAGTCTCGTCTCAAACACTTTAGACATTCAAGTATATGGCTTATAAAGGCCATATATATAGATATAAAAAAATACTAGACTGTGTCGCAGTCTAGTATTGATTGGACAAACAAAGCAATATTTTGTCTTTAGTCTTTGGAAAGCGCTCCTTTTCTCGCCAATTCAAATATACTGATCAGGGTGTTCGCTAGCTCCGGGCTCTTGATGAGTATGCCGTAGATGTCTTTTCCAAGCATATGGATCCTGACTTCATCCTCGAATATGCTTATATCGCAAGAAAGAGGGTATTTATTCTGGTCTATGCGTATAGCCTCTTGGCCCTCTGCGTCGGCGGGTATGATGCCTTCTTCCGATGTATAGAGGATCTTGAAATGCTTGTTATCGGTGATCCTGAAATTGATGAACTTCTTCAGCTTATGCGGCTGGAAGAGCCTATCTACCAATTCAATGGGAAATATTCCATAGTCGAGGTCCTTTTGGACGCGCGGATTGGCGACCATATCTTCCATGGAAGCAAGGACGGCATTCTGGCCTTCAAAGAATTTGATTAGAGGGGGCTCGCCTGACTGGCGGAGCGTAGCTTTGATCTCGGGCATGATAGTGTCTATGCTCTTGATATTCGTCTCGGTCTTGAGCTTCAGCTCTTCCAGCAAGAATCTGATCCTCTCCGGGTCTTCTGCGGCATAGCTGCTGCGCCTGCCGACCTTGATCTCTCGGATCAAGCCTTTCTTCTTCAGCGATTCTAGGATCACGTAAACAGTGGAGCGCTTCATCTTGGTCTTCTTGGATATCTCCATGGGCATGGCCGATTCGACGGAGAGGAGGTATATGTAAACGGAGATCTCTTTCTCTGATATGCCGATATTCTCTAGATAGCTGAAGATGTTGATATTCATAGGAGAATTGTAGCAAATAGCGGATTATCTTACCTACTTGACAATGTGTTTCAGGTATTGCTAATATCGAAACAGAAAGCCTCAGCACACACAACCCTCGTTTTAATATTTTTCCATCTCGGAAAATCTTCAATTAAGGAAGCAGTCAGAGCTTCCTTTTTCGTTTGCGATGAGCCTCCAG
>CAIKAN010000009.1 GCA_903825415.1 uncultured bacterium | reverse complement strand
AGACTTCCGAAGGTCCGACCTTCGACTAATATGCTATAATTTTCACATGTCTGAAGGTCTTCATAGCGAAATATTCACGATCGGCATCGGAGGTGCTGCCGGAGACGGAGTGCGCGAAGCCGGTCAGAGCCTAGGGTCTCTCCTATGCGATCTTGGCTATGAAGTCTTCATCTCCTTCACTTATCCTTCTCTCATACGAGGAGGGCACAATTATTCGCGTATCAGTTTCTCAAAAGAAAAGATCTATTGTGACTATGAAAAGCTAGATGTCCTGATCGCTCTCAACGAAGAGACCATACAGCTTCACAAAGATGAATTGAATAAAGATGCGGTCATTTTGGCTGATTCATTCGAGGAAGAAGACATCAAACGCTTCGGCAAGAATGCGGTGGTTGTACCTATGTCCATCTCTTCCAAGGAATTGAATGCTCCCCCTATAACTCGCAATTCAGTCGCTTTGGGCGCGGCCTGCTATCTTCTCGATCTGCATTTTCCTGCCATGCAAGAAGTCTTGAAAGAAGTCTTCAGGGAAAAGAAGATGGAGATCAATATCAAGCTGGCGGATATCGGTTACAAGCATTTGAAGATAATGGATTTCAAGCACACCAAGCATATCGAGCCAGGCAAGCATACCAAGGAGGTCATAGATGGCAATACCGCTATAGGTAAAGGTATGGAAGCAGCCGGTCTCGATTTCTATATCGCTTATCCTATGACTCCGGCTACAGGCATCCTTCACTATCTGGCAAGCCAGCAGAAGAAGTCGCAAGTCAGTGGAGGCGATTCAAGGGGAGCTGAGTCGCTCTTGCAGAGGTCCGACCTCTGCAAAACAGCATTGAAAGTCATACAACCAGAAAGCGAATTGTCAGTTATCAACATGGCTCTAGGAATCGCATACGCCGGGAAAAGGGTGGCGATAGGGAGCGCCACCGGAGGCTTCGCTCTAATGCAGGAAGCTTTCAGCTTCGCGGGTATAGCCGAACTGCCTTTGCTCATAGCGGTTTCTCAGAGACAAGCTCCAGCGACAGGCTTGCCGACATATTCAAGCCAGACCGATCTCCAAAGCGTCATCCATGCCGGTCATGGGGAATTCCCAAGGATAGTGATCGCACCAGGAGATACGGAAGAAGCTTTCCTTGCGGGAGCGAATGGCTTGAATCTAGCCTGGAAATATCAGCTGCCGGTGATTGTTTTGATGGATAAGATACTATCAGAGCATTCGATGACAAGCTCGTTTGATACAAAAGGCATCAAGATCGAGAAGGGGAAGGCGGCTGATCTGCAGAGGTCGGACCTCTGCAAAAACGATGGCTCTATGCAGAGGTCCGACCTCTGCAATTATGGCCGTTATCAGATCTCTCCTGACGGCATCTCGCCTATGGTTTTTCCTGGAACACCTAACGCTGTAGTTAAAGTCACAAGCTATGAACATGATCAATTTGGAATCACGGCCGAGGAAGCAGTCCCAGTAAAAGAGATGATAGACAAGAGATTCGCTAAGGCCGAAACCTTGGCCAAGGAATTGGCTCATCAAGAGACGATCAAGATCTATGGAGATCCCAAAGCCAAGGATGTCATCATCTTTTGGGGATCGACCAAGGGTCCAGTCCTTGAAGCGGCGAAATATCTCAAGACTCCCGTTAAATTCTTGCAGATACTCTGGGTGGAGCCTTTTGACACGAAGAGAGTTTCCAAAGAATTGAAAGGCATGAAGAAGATCATCAATATCGAATGCAATCATAATGGTCAAATGGCGGCTTTGCTCCGAGAGAAGAGCGGGATAGGGGTCACGGATAATATTTTGAAGTACGATTCGAGGCCGTTTGAGCCCGTTGAATTGGCGGAGAAGATCAGTGAGATATTAGAATGATATTAATACCATGAATTTTCAATTTTCAAATTCCAATTTACAATCAATTTACAATTTGGAAATTACCAATTTTCAATTTAAATGCCTTTAAATTGAAAATTAAAACCTTGAAAATTGATTGTAAATTGGGATTTGAAAATTGAAAATTATAAACAATGAAACCAAATTTAACCACAACCTCAAAAATCACCTGGTGCCCAGGCTGCCCGAATGCGCAGATTCTGGTCTCTTTGAGGCAGGCCATAGAAGGCATGGTCGTCGGGGGTAAATTGAAGATCGAAAATCTAGTGATGTGCGCCGGTATTGGCTGCCATGGAAAGATTACTGACTATATGAATGTGAATACTTTCACCGGTTTGCACGGTCGCGTTATTCCAGCCATGACGGGTGTAAAATGTGCCAATCCAGAATTGATTGTAATAGGTTCCTGTGGCGATGGTGATGCCTTCTCGGAAGGATTGGAGCATCTGGTTCATGCAGCCAGACGTAATTCTGATATCAAGATATTCGTTCATGACAATCAGCTATTCGCTCTGACCATCGGTCAAGCTAGCTCGACAAGTCCCAAAGGCTTCAAGGGAAAGTCTACTCCTTTTGGCAGCACTGAAGACCCATTCAATCCTTTGTTGACCATGCTTTCAGTTGGCGCAACCTTTGTGGCGCGTACTTATGCCGGCGATATTCAAGGCACGAAGCGCATCATAGAAGCCGCTATCGCTCATAAAGGTTTTTCTTTCGTCGACATCATCCAGCCTTGCATCACATTCTTTGATACAAGAGATTTCGTAAAAGAGAGGATATTCTGGATCGATGAGAAAGAGAGCGTCAATGATCTCAACAAGGCTATGATGGCTGTGAACAGGAGCGACGATAAGATGCCTTTGGGAATATTCTATAATGCAGAGAAAGAGACTTTTGAGGAGGCACTAGGGAAGGTGGGAGTGTAGTAGGTGTTTAAGTGAAAATGTAAAAATCAAAATGAAAAATGACAATGTAAAATGTGAAAATTTCTTGCGTCAGCCGCGACCGTCGCAGGCAGCGGCAAGTGGCGACTTTCGCGAAGCGGAGCGGAGCGAAACGAAGGCACTTGCCGTGCCGAGGAGGGAGCGGGGTTAGCATAAATGATCATTCTTAATTTTTACATTGTCATTTTTCATTTTAATTTTTACATTTTAAATTTGCCTCATGAACCTCACTCCCTTCTTCAACCCCAAATCCGTCGCAGTCATCGGCGCTTCTGCTGACAAAAATAAGGTCGGCTATGCGCTGATGGCTAATCTAATTCGGGAGGTCCGACCTCCCGGTGTCTCTGGAGGTCCGACCTTGTCTCTGGAGGTCCGACCTCAAGATAGAGCCATTTATCCTATCAGCCTTTCTGAGAAGGAGATTTTGGGAGTTAAAGCCTTTGCCTCTCTTAAGGATATCCCAGCTAGCGAAAAGATTGATTTAGCCTTAATAGCAGTTCGTGCTGACATCGTTCCTCAAGTCTTAACTGATTGCGGCGAAAGAGGTATCAAGAATGTGACAATAATCTCGGCCGGATTCCGTGAGGTGGGAGAAGCAGGCATAGCTTTGGAGAATAGGTTAAAAGAGATCGCACATAAATATGGCATAGCTTTGCTCGGTCCCAATTGCTTGGGAACCATAGATGCTAACTCTGATCTCAATGCTTCATTCAGCGCAGAGAAGCCTTTGAAAGGAGGCATTGCTTTTCTTTCACAATCAGGCGCTCTGGGTACTTCGTTGTTGGATGTCTCGATAAAAGAAGGTGTAGGCTTTTCGAAATTCATCAGTCTTGGAAACGAAGCCTCTCTTACGGAGATCGAATTCCTGGAATATCTGGCCGATGACAATGATACAAAAGCTATCCTTATCTATCTGGAAAAGCTTTCGGATGGCAGGAAATTCATGGAGCTGGTCTCCAAAATATCCAAGAAGAAGCCGGTCGTCGTTTTGAAAGCGGGAAGGAGCGAGAGGGGTATGCGAGCGGTCATGTCTCATACGGGATCTTTGGCTCCTGACAGCGCCATTTTCGCTGCGGCCTTGAAGCAGAGCGGGGCGATAGCTGTCGAGTCTATCCGTGAATTCTTCAATATGGCCAAGCTCTTTGAATTGGGTGTTTTCAAGCCATTAAGGAATCTGGTCGTGCTTACGAATGGCGGCGGTCCTTCTGTCGTCACTGCAGACTTGATCGATCTTTCGAAATCGCTTTCCATGGCCGAGCTTTCCGATCCCGTTAAGCAGCAGCTTCAAAAAGTCTTGCCATCCATGGCGGCTGTTGGTAATCCTGTAGATATCATCGGTGATGCCTTGAGCGCGAGGTATGAAGAGGCTTTGAAGATCTTAACTGTTCAAGAAGATGTAGATGCCATCATCCTGATGTTGACTCCGCAGATGATGACTGAGGTTGAGGCAACAGCCAAGCTCATCTCTCAATATAGAAGCAAGAAGCCTATCATCCCGGTATTTCTGGGAGGACCGACGATCAAAGCAGGTCTTGAATATTTCAAACAGAATGAACTAATCAATTTCAATTTTCCAAAAGATGCAGTTGAGGCGCTGGATAATTTGGCGCTAGGTGAGGTCCGACCTCCAGAAACATCGGGAGGTCCGACCTCACCAACCTGGAGGTCCGACCTCACCAACCTGGAGGTCCGACCTCCAGAAATGCTTTCTTATGATAAAACAGTTGGTCTATTAAAAGAGTACAGCCTTTCTCTCGACGGCATCTTAGTCAAGGAAAAATCCAAGCTCATCAGCGCTATTTCAAAGCTTGGGAAAGGCCCATTTGCCATGAAGGTCATTTCGGCAGATATCGTTCATAAGACCGATTCAGGAGCGGTGGTTCTGAATATTAAAAGCCTTGAAGAGGCCAATACTGCTTGGGATTCTATGGAGAAGAAATTCAGAAATCATACCCCGCAAGACTTCCGAAGGTCCGACCTTCATGTTCGACCTCTAGGAACTTCCGAAGGTCCGACCTTCGGAATCCAGATTGAAGGTATGCTTGTCCAAAGAATGGACGCAGGCAGGGAAGTGATTATCGGTATGAAGAGAGATTCTACTTTCGGTCCGACCATCCTCTTTGGTCTTGGCGGTATCATGGCCGAAGCCATCAAGGATACCTCTCTCCGTGTGGCGCCTATCGATGAAGAAGAGGCCTTGAATATGATGCATGAGATAAAAGGCATCTCTATCTTGAATGGTATGCGTGGTGAGAAAGCGGTTGATTTTGAATCTCTGGCGAAGATACTGGCGAACCTTTCAAGGCTTGTAATGGAGCATAGTGAGATCAAAGAGATCGATCTCAATCCGGTGATGGTTACGGATGAAAGGGCGGTTATTGTGGATGTCAGAGTGATGGTGTAAACCGTCGAGTGTTTTAGAACGATTATTTTCTCTTATCCCAGATCGCCTCGAAATCAGATTTAGAAATTTCAATAGGTTTAAATTGTGGATCAGCGGCAATCTTCGTTAACTCAGGGGTTGGCACCTTGCCTAGCTTTGTATTTATCGATGATTCTGTTGAGTCGGCGTGTTCCATGTGTCCATCTGACCACACTTCGATCTTTCTAGTTTCCATTCTTAAATTATCTAGTTCGCTATAAATTAATACAGGGTATTCCTTGTTTAACTGAAGCCATTGGATTTTTAAATATTTCATGTGGTAAGCATAGTATTTAAATACAAAAATGTAAAATATAACAAGCACAGATTCCCCCTCTTTTAAAGGGGGAATTCGCGCAACCAATGTGATTTCTCTCGATAGAGCGAAAATTGGAATTTGAAAATTGAAAATTCAGTGACGATACACCCTCTATTACACCAACCCCTTCAAATCAAAATTAGGATCACTCAACTCCTTATACTTCTCCGAAACATCCACATTATTCTCTATGAGTTTCTGGATCTTGGTGAGCTCGCTTGTCCTGTTTATGAGTGTAGCTCCCACCAATTCTTTGCCTACTATCAGAATACGCGCATACGAATTCAACTCGGGCGATCCGCGGGGAATGATGATGCGATCGGCGCCGGGGCCGACATCGCCAACGAAGGCGATATTGATGCCCACTCCTTGGGTGGTGTAGAAAGAGACGAATTTGAAGGGAGTCTTCTCACCGAACATATTGAGGCCGGCGATATGGCCTTGTTCGCGAGCATTGACCCAATTGCCGAGCTGGATATTCTCTTCGAGGATCAGGTCTTTGTATTCGGCTATATCGCCGGCAGTATAGATATCTGGCACATTGGTCTCCAGATATTCATTGGCCAAAATGCCTCCCTTGATAGCCACACCGGCCGCTTTCATCCAATCCCATGGCGGTGGCACGATACCTATTCCAGTAATGATCATCTCGCAAGGCAGCTTGGTGCCATCTTTCAAGATAACGGCTTCGACTGATTCTCCGCCGATGACTTCAGAGACTTCGGCATTCTTGAGTATCTTCACACCCGCTTTGGTGAGAGCTTGTTCTATCATCATTCCCGAAGACTCATCGAGTGTGGGTTGCCAGAAAAATGGTTCACGTAGGATCATGGTGGTATTCAGACCCGCGAGATTCAAAAGGTCGGCCATCTCGAAGCTGATGAATCCGCCTCCGATAGTGATAGCATTTTTGGCGCCTTTCAAGGCATTCATGATAGCTTGGCCGTCTTCCAAAGTGCGCAGGGAATAGATGCCTTTTTTATTTGAGCCTGGAATGGTCCAAGGCCTGGTCCTCACTCCCGTGGCGATAAGGAGCTTCTCGTATGAAATGATCTGGCCGTCATTCAAGGTCACTGACTTATTTGTCGCGTCTAGTGCTGTGACGGTTTTGCCTCCAAGAAAGGTGATATTGTTGGTCTTATACCATTCCTCGCCTTTCATCCAGATCTGGTCGAAGGGGATCTTTCCCAGGAAGAAATTGGGCTTTGAAAGCATGACCCTTGAATACAGAGCGTGGGGCTCGTCATTCACGACAGCGATGGTGGCACTAGGATCTTTCTCTCGAATGGTCTCTGCGGCTGTGACACCGGCTACTCCGCCGCCGATTATGAGGTGTTTGAATGAGGTCATGGGGTAAAGTTATAAAATAATTTCAAAATCCAAATTTCAAATTAAGCTCAAAATCCAAATGTCAAAATAATGCATGTTTGTTTTGGATTTTGAGCTTTGGATTTGATTTGGCATTTGAAATTTGAATTTTGACATTTGGCGTGCGGGTTTTGAAATTCAGTTATTTCGGAAACACCTGCTTCCCCTCCTTATCAAAGAGAAGGATCGCTCTCGTCGGACATGATTCGGCTGACATGATAAGCGTGGCGTCATCGACTGAATCAGCGCCTGTGACTACGGCTTTGTTCTCATTATCGAGCTCATAAGTAGTGCCTGAAACAGCGATGCATGAAGCAGCGCCGATGCAGAGGTCGCGGTCGACCACAATTTTAGTTATCTTTGAGTCTGCGCGGTTACGAACATACTCTTTAGTATTGGACATAGTTATGTTAATTTATATTAAATATTAAAAATCAAATATCAAAAATACAAAGGAATAAAGTTAAAAATCATGCGGCAATGCGCCTTTTTTTTGACTTTATTCCTTTGTATTTTTGATATTTGATTTTTCATTTTTGATATACTTGTAATACTGTTCTATTTTTCAATGACGACTTCCTTCACCCCCCGAACCTCTTCTTTAAGCAGTGTCCCCAGCATCTTATTATAAGTTAAATCCGCCAAAGAACAATGTGTACAAGCGCCTGTTATTTGAAGGGTCACAATTCCTTTTTTGAAGCTCAACAAGGAAACATCGCCGCCATGCATTTGGATGTAAGGGCGGGCCTTCTGGAGTATGTTATTGATTTTGGTGATGGTAGAGGGGATGGGGTTTTTCATGATGATATTTACTTGAATTTTCAATTTTCAAATTCCAATTTTCAATGAATTT
>CAIKAN010000008.1 GCA_903825415.1 uncultured bacterium | reverse complement strand
TTCGCAGAGAGAAGAATCGCTAGCTCAACCCGAGTGTCTCGGGTAAACTGTTTGTACAACATCTCCGTTGGTGATTAGCTAGTAATGGTATACCGGCTATTCTACCTCGGAGGTGTTGTGCTTCAGGCTAGAATTCAAGGAATGCTGCTTGACTTATTTACTATCGATTGTATAGACTGTGAAATGGTGCAGGTTCTTTGGAGAAAGAAATTCGATCATCAGGCGCCTAAACCCAGAAGAAAGTGGATTCCAGTCGGGCCATGTCGGGAAACCGGCATCATACGAAACTGATCTACCAACAGAGCCCAATGCCTAACAGGCAGCGTGAAGCGTTGGGTGAATTCGCACTATGTCGAAGTCTGGGTGTCGTGGGGTAACCGCAAGGTACACTGGTTGTCGACAATTGATCACTGCGATATGGTTTTCAGGACATACGCAGTGAAACAAGCGACCAAGCGGTAATTACGCCCCGAGTAACTGCTCAGCAGCGAATCTGTGTGAAGTGACTTTCGTTACCCACATAAGGCTTGAACCTAGAACCTGTACCACCATTTTCACCCGCAGCTATGGAGCTTGCGGGTAGTTTTTTATATAACGGATCATAATCATTCCTCTTCTTATGCCGATTATGCTAGTATTCCCTCATAAATAGATATTTTGTCAGTCAAATAGAGAAAGGCATTTATGAACTATTGGACAGCGACGGATGAGATCATTATGGCCAACGGTGGTCATAATCCAGTCTGTTCGGAATGCGGTGGGGAAATGTATGCGGAAGATGATCATGGACGGTTTTCCTGCGGTTGTGGCGCGCGGGCAGACTTGTTTACCGGTGCAGAGACGACTCTTCAAGTCATTCCTCAAATTTCTTCGGATGTGGTTCTCACAGACGCGCAAAAGGCAGAGATTCCTCCGATGTATCGACTTCATCACGCTCCCACGGCGGCTGAACAGAAGGTATTGGAAGGATTATTGGACGGACTCAAAGACTTGCTTTCCAGAGAGAAGTGCAGACCGGGTAGTAGGGGCAAGCAGTGATGTGTGGATGTGGCACGTCATATGGCAGGTCTTGATTAGAAGTTCTTCACCCGCGGCTATGGAGCTTGCGAGTATTCTTTTATTCAAAATGATCTCAGAAGAGGAGGTCTATCTATTTTTTGTAACCGCTCCCTTCCATGACAGCTCGAATACCCTAGCCATCATATCGTGTATGGCTTTGTCTTCGATGATTATGCCTACCGCCTGACTATCGCTGAAATTGATGATGGAGACCTTGTCTTCTCCATAAATAGTGATCTCGCCATTGAGAGGAAATTCATTTTCGGGGATATACCTAAGATCATTCAATTGGAATTCCTTCTTTATATTAGCGTAAAGGCGCTCATTGTATGATTTGTTGAGTGAAGTATCGGGGAGTATGCCTCTGGTAGTGATGCGCTTTTGAGCTTTAGTCTTCACATACCATTTCAGGAATTTTGGCGCCATGAAGCTCTCCAGCTTTTCGGTATTGGCGAAGCCGACCATCTCATAAGGCTTCTTCACATTTACATGATCCTCGAAAATAGACATGATGCCCTCTAAGTTCTCAAAATATCTGATCTTAGGCTTATTGGGCGTGAGCGAATAGAGGCCTTCAATCTCTGGCATGATATTTTTGATCCTTTCATATTGTTCATCGGCAGTATCTTTACGCGACTTAGCATAATGGAGCAATCTTCCAGGCCTCTCGATCTGATAGAATATCTTGCCGTCTTTATCTATCTCATTGACCAGCCCCTTTACGGACAAGTCTAAAAGGAGCTTGTAAACCGTGCTTCGGCTTAAATGCGCCTTTTCCGCGATGCGAGAAGGGTAGGCACCACCCAATTCAAGGACGGCAAAATAGACTCGAGCTGACTTCTCGGAAAGGCCGAATCTCTCGAGCTCGCTTTTGATCTTGGTATCGCTGTTGACAGTCATAGATGCACATTATCATACACTGATTATATTGTCACCATGAACGGACAAGTAACGATAGGTATTCATTAAGCTCATATACAGAGCCAGTAAATATGGTATGGAATTCTCTTAACGATGACACACAGCAATCCTATGATATTTAAGTGATGTGACTTTTACCACTAAATTCAAGGCTATGAAAGATATAACTACCAAAATATTGTGCATTTTAGGGACTATTGTGATCGTCTTCGTCATTCTGACCAATTTGAAGCCAGCTTCTCCTATTGAAAGGACAATAAAAATAGGAGTGATAGCGCCTCTTACGGGAAATGTCGCCTTTCTTGGTGAGGGGGTTCGGAATGCTGTGAGGATGGCGGAAGTGGAATTAAATGCGCAACCTGGCAATAAATGGCGCTATGAAGTGATAGTCGAAGACGATTCATTCGATGTAGCCAAGACCGTCAGCGCTGCCAATAAGCTGATCTCGATCGATCATGTTTCAGCTCTCGTGACTCTGGCTTCCGCGGCTGGAAATGCGGTCAATCCGATCGCTGAGAAAGACCATATCATCCATTTCGGCATCGCTTCCGATCCTCATGTCGCAGACGGCTATTATAATTTCATCCACTGGACGCCTCCTTATGAGGAGACCAAGGTCTTTGTCCCTGAATTGGTCAAGCGCGGCTATCATCGCATCGCTATGTTCGGCGCAAAGAATCAAGGGATCTTGGCGGCTATCGATTCGTTCGAGCATGATATCCAAGGCACGGATGTCCAGGAGATCGATCAGGAGATATTCGATTTCGGTACGAAAGATTTTCGGACCATGATCGCCAAGGCTGAATCGAAGGAGCCTGACATCTATGTGATATTCTCTTTCAGTCCAGAGCTAGAGATCATCACGAAGCAGCTGAGAGACTTGGGAATCAAGACCCCCATAACTTCCATAGAATCATTCGAACAAAGCGATCACCAAGATCTCTATGAAGGGCTTTGGTATGTCAATGCCGCTGATACCACCAATGCTTTCAATGACGCGTACTATTCGGAGTTCGGGAAGAATCCTTCAATGGGTTCCGGTAATGCTAATGATATCGTCCATCTGATCGCAGACGCAGCCGAAAAGGTCGATTCAAATTCTGTGCCGACTAGCGAGCAGATCACGCAGAAGCTCTATACCTTGAAGGGGATTCAGGGGGCTTTGGGGACATTGAGCATAGATGGGAATGGTCTCGTCGATTCAAAGGCGGTAATGAGGATGATAAAGGGAGGGAAAGCAGTGACGGTGGAGCAGTAACCTATCTCCTCCCCTTGCTCCATAGGAAATTGAAATTAGTCCGAAAGCTTTCTATGACCGTTTTATTGCGCATAGTGAAAGCGATAGGATTCTTGCCCCCTACGCCGATGATGACCATGGAATCAGAGATATTGATGCCGCAGGGACTGAAGTATTCTCGAGGCAACCAGCGGAATTCATATTTCTTTACGAAGGAGCTCCTGTCTGAACTGATGATGTCTTTCAGATCCTTATCCAAAATGATCCTTATCTTGCATTTCTTGTTAAGGAGGAGCTTTCGATCGAGAGAAGCATAGAATTTCCTGATCTGCTTCGATTTGCCGTAATGAGTTGAAAAGGTGGTAGCGCTTATCTCTTCACCTGGCTTGGCTTCATTCGCCATGATCTCGTGGGCGCGTTTGAAGCCTTGGATACCTTGATAGACGTTCACCTCATTTCTCTCTGTGTGAGCTATGGGCAGAGAAGATATCTCCTTTGTCAGCCTTTCGAGAGCTTGCGCTTGAGCCTTTGTTTCCTCTATCAGATGTTCGGGGAGCTCCGCCTGATAATATTTGATATTATTCCTGACCTGATAGGAAGCTAAGCCGTTCTTCACGAGCATGGCCAGACTAGCATAAGCGCTCGAGCTGCTTATTCCAGTTTCTATGAGGAGGGGACCGGTCTTACTGCGTCCCAACTTGAGCAGGGCTTCATAGATACGAGTATCATTGGCATTCAAGCCGAAATGAGAGAGTATAGATAATTCCATAGTATTATTGCTCTCCAGAAGTGGAGAGTTTGCAGTACAAGCATACTACAAGTAACTTAGTTTGTAAATACCATCTGCGCGTATGCAGGCGATATTTACAAACATGAAAATAAATACTAGATATTCATTTCTTTGGGTGCCCTTCATCGTCTTGATCGTCATGATCGGTGTCGTCTACGCTTATAGGCCCAGGAGCAGCGCCGTGACCATGGGCGGTTTATTTAATCTGACTGGCTATGCCAGCTTTGCCGGTGAAGATTCGAAGAACGGCTCCTATACTGAAAGCGTAGCACTAATCATGCTACGCTTTTTTCTGTGAGCCAGTCATCGTCTTGGGCGCTGGATGAGCCGAGCGGTCGGCCGATCC
>CAIKAN010000007.1 GCA_903825415.1 uncultured bacterium | reverse complement strand
ATCAAGTAAATCCTATGAGGGATAATTATCATGAATAAAAAATATACCTGGGCAATAGTCGTAGTCATTATTGTCATAGCCGGTATCTACCTTGGTACCAAGAATAGTACGAAGCAAAAAGGCTTTAATATGGGAATGATCAGCATTCTCTCCGGTGAATATGCGGCTGTCGGCGAGAACTTCCGCAATGGCGCGGTCTTGGCGGAAGAACAGTACAATGCCTCTCATCCAGATGCGCCTATAAAGATGGCTATCGAGGACGATGGCTTTTCTGGCGGGAAGGCTGTGAGCGCCTATCAGAAATTGGTCAATGTGGACAAGATCGACGCTCTCATCAATGTTTCCACCGCATCGATCGATGCTATCTATGATCTAGTGACAAAGAACGGTATTCCAGTAGCCCAGGGTGGAGAGCAAGGCCGTGTCCCAACCGATGATAATGTCTTCGGGATGTTTCCAGACAGCGTCGCTTCGATGAAAAACTATGGCACCTATATGAAAAGTAAGGGAATAACCAGCATGACCTTGATCTACACAAAGATCGATGCCATGATCCGTTTTGTCGCTGCTTTCAAAGAGGGATTCCAAGGAAAGACGACTGACATAGTCATAGATACGACTGAAACTGATTTTAGAACACACGCTCTAAAGGCGACATCTGGTAATCCTACTGCTATTGGTCTATTCATGTTTCCTCAACAAGGCGGTCAATTCATGAAAGAATTCTTGAAGATCTCAAAGAGCAAGCCGACTATATTCTTCGACACGAGTTTTGTTTCTGGCTATACGGATTACCAGAGGATAATGGGTGACCTAACCGTGCTTGATGGAAGCATCGTCGGCGGCATGAAACTGGAAGACACGCAGGCTTTCAAGGATGCATATAAGGCAAGATTTGGAATCGATGCGCCATATTTAGCTGACATAGGTTACGATTCATTCAATCTGCTCGTGAAGACATATTCACCGGACAAGGCGACATGGGTCTCCAATATGAAGAACGCCGACTTCCAAGGCGCTAGCGGCGAGATCAAATTCGGCCCGGTCGGTAATCGTTTGCCGGAAACGAAGATGATGGTCATCAAGGGTGGGAAGCTGGTTGATTTGAAGTGATGCAAGTATTTAGCTATGAATAAAAACAGCCGCCAAGCGAGCCTGGCGGCGGTTGTGAAAGGAACAGTGACTATTTGATCTCGACCTGAGATCCTCCTGGCAGGCCTTGTTCAGGAAGCCGGGTGATTCCGGTCATGTAAGCTTCGACTTTGACGCACCGAGGTGCGCTCGGGTCGTCGCCGTGACCGGGAAGCCTCCGCCAATGTGCGCGGCGGTATTGTGCAGGCAATTCTCGCGTTGCTTCTCGAATCCCTACTGCTCTGATCCGTTCATGCAATTGAACTTCTTCAGGACCAAGAGCGGTAATTGTATTAACTACGCAGACTTGTGCCTCCGAGGTTATAGCCCTTGGATCGGGAGTAACTGGATGCGAGAACTTATTCCAGCTGCTTACGATCGCGCGGGAGGTCGACTTTGTTGATGCATGTCCCGATAATTCGATGTGGAGACACAATCCGACTACCATCCGAATGATCAGCTTCCAGAAATCCGGAAGCTCCGCCTGGCTCATTTCGACAGGCCTCATCTCGGAGCCGACCTGTCTCTGGAATTCTTGACCGTCGAGGTCAAGCATTATGGGACAGTTGTTAGCTGAGAGCGTCAGATACTGTGTGGCCGGCATTGCGTAGTAGACCTGGCTGATTCCGGCGAAGTATGTCCTAAGACGCCCGAAGTCATGGTTGTGCAGGTCTCTGGCGATGCGTCTCTTCCTTTCGTCTGAGAGAAACACGCGCCCGTTCATGTTGCCTCCCAGGGAAACGATCCGAACTCCTTCTTTTGTTCGCTCAACAAGAAGGAAGTCGATGTCGCCGCTCATCTCTCCCTCTCTCCATGGAATGGAAATAGGCAAGTTGATGGCGAAAGAAGGGAATGGAAAGGTCACGTCATTCCAGGTTATCGATCCGATCGAAGTCAGTTCCAATGAGCGTTGGAAATCTGCTGACAGACTGTAGACCCGTCTGGATGATCTGCTCCAATTGGAAAGCAGGATCGGAAGAAGGCTTATGACCGGCGAATTGAGAAGATAGCTTGAAGTTACTCTTTCCGGTATTTCGAAGCGCCGTTCATCGATCGCTCGACGAGATAGCAGGTCTCCACGTAGTCTGCTCCAATTCACTACGCCTCCGCGTAGGTCAGATTCGGCTTCAGTATCTCTGTGCGAAATCCGAAGGTGGAGCAGAGCTTCCGCCAGAAGCAAACTGTCTTCCCAGATATGCAGGAAGTCTTCGAGTCTTTGGACGAGAAGAGGTGCAGTGTTTGGGTTCAAAAGAATCCTTTGGTTAGGTGTTATGGTTGAATGTTGTCAAAATGCTTATGGGAAGATTATAACATAACACGTTGACAATGGCAAGACATATGTGATATACTCTTGGCAAAGCACTTTTTATGCGAATAAAGCTATACGCTCACAATTCTGGGCCTTTGAGCAAGGCCTTTCTTCAGACCTTTCGTTTCGATGGATACGAACTCGTCGAAACTTCGGACCGGGGAGTGGCGGATGCCGTCCTCCTGTTGGAAAACGACGTTCTAGCGGACCCCGAAAGTTTCCGGAGAATGTACAGAGGGCAGCAACTTTTCATCGTCTTGAAGACGAGTGGAGAGTCGCACATCTCCAGAAATCAGCCTGAGAACGTCTGTGTCATCGATCCTCTTCGCCTCATGATGAGTCATTGCGAGGTGGAGCGTCTAACGACTGGCTTAGGCTGGCTCAAGGCAGAGAAGGCAAAAGCGCCTACTCCTGAATTGCCAATTCCGGTCTTCATGGATGTTCCGTCCTTCGGTAAACGGTACAAAGTGCTGGTTATCGACGACACTGCAAGGAATCTTCGGATCGCCGAAGCTGTGTTGGGCAAATGTCATAAAGTCTCAATTGCGAATAGCGTTCAGGCGGCGGTTAGTCTCATGGACAATGGAGGATTTGATGCCGTTTTGACGGATATGCAGATACCGCCGGATAAGCACTATTCTGCGCTCGCCTTGGGCCGCTATGGGGTTCGAGAGACGGTTGACTATGGTTGGGCTGTAATGTTCGAAGCGACAAGGCGCGGCATTCCCGTAGCCATCGTCACTGACGGCAGCCATCATGAAAGCTTGGCATCGGCCATGTTTGACAGCATAAAGGGAGCCACGGTCAATGGGCAGAAAGTCCTGTTCTTCAACAACATCGGCAAACGATGGGACTTCGCCCTCAAGGCTCTCATGGAGGGATAATCTCCTTGTACGGATTTAGTTCACAACGCGCAGTAGCTTCGGCTCACTGCGTCGTTTTTTATTTGAGTAAATTATGCAGGTTTCTGAGCTAATTCCGATATGATATAATTTCAATATTACGAATTAAGGGCACTTATATGACTAAATCAAATAAAGCTTTTGCATGGATCGTCGGTCTGATCATCGTCGTTGTCATCGTTACGATCGTAAGGTCCGACGCAGCCAAAGTCGCACCTTCTGAAAGCGGTTCTATTACCGTCGGTGCAGTATTACCCTTGACTGGCCCAGCTGCTCTCTGGGGAGAAACTGTCAAAAATGGCATGGAGTTGGCGCTTGAAAATAAAACTGGAATCAAAGTCTTCTATGAGGATAGCAAGTCTACAGCTGCTGACGGGATATCCGCCTATAATCTATTGCAGAATAAGAAAGTCGATCTCACGGTTTCTGAGCTATCCATCGTCGCCGTGCCGCTCTCAAAGATCGCTCTAGAAAATAAGGCGCCTTTGTTGGTCTCTCTTGTCGCGGCTAAGCACTCGTCTATTGTAAATGATTATACGACTAGATATTACACAGACCCTTCCAGCTACGCTTCACCGGCTTTTACAGACCCTGCATCTCCTGTGATCTCCGCCAAGAAGATCGCGCTCTTGTATAGGAACGACGAACTCGGAAATTCAGTCAAGGATAAGATCTTAGAATTGAGCGACAAGGACGGCAAGAAGATCGTTTCGATAGAGTCTTTCTTGCCTGCGGAGAAGGATTTCAACACGGCGATACTGAAGATGAAGAATTCTGGAGCTGACGTCTTTATCTTCGTAGCCTCGACTCCTGGTGAAGCAGTGGGGATCGTCAAGGCTGCAAACCAATTGAAGATAGGTATGCCCATGGTGGAATCATCGGCAGTATTTGCTGACCTTGATACTCGCAAGCAGGTCGCTGGCATCTCGTTCTATTCGACCTCTTATGATTTTTCACTGCCAGACAAGGCGGCAGCTTTCAAGGCTTCTTATAAACAGAAATTCGGAAAGGAACCTAATTTCGGATCAGCTTTTGGTTACGATATGGTCAGTTTGATAGACATCTGTAAGTCCAAGAAAGAAGCTATTCAGCAATGTTTGTCAGGAGTCGCGCAAAATGACGGTGTTGCCGGTCTTGCAAAGCAGGTTGTCCCGGGTGACTTTGTAGTCTCAATGCATCTAGAAAAAGTTAACTAGAACTTATTCCTTCGCCTTCTCCCACAGATTCTCCCAAAGCAGCTTCATCATCTCGCAGAATTCTTTGCTATGGACGGTGAAGGCGATCTTTTCAGCGCCGCCGGAGGCGAAGAGGCATTTGTTGCCGTAGATCCAAAAGCTCATCTTCCAGTCCGTGCCTTTGGGGAGGTAGCGGACATGGTTCAAATTCTCTGTTTTGTCGGCTTGCAGCCATTCATGCTTCTTGCTCTGAAGGATGCGATCGCTATGCTTTTCGATGCATTTGAGCACGACTCCATATTTGAAGCGCTGCTGCCCATGCCAGCGGAAGAAGTCTTCATCTATATCTATCATTTCTTTCACAGGCCAAAGCAGATATGTCTCTCTATATTTCGGCGACCAAGGAATATCGCGGAAGGCTTGTTTGATGCCTAGATTGCCAGCATAGAATTTGATCTTGGGCTTGGCGACATCGTCGTCTTTGTGATTCATATTGATGAAGGAGAGCAGGGAAGCTTGGGCCTGCTGCAGCTCCTCGATCTTTTCCTTGTGGGCTCTGGTCAATTGCTCGCTATCCGACATCCCAAAGGTCTTGCCGTGATCGCCGCTATATTCATTGATGAGGCTCTGTTCGAGAAGGGGAATGACAGCGTCATAGATGGAGGATTTTGGCATATTGAGCCTTGAAGAGATCATGGCTACGGATGATACCCCATGGGCGATTATGTCCATAAGGACTCGTTTTGATTTGGGAGGGAGGCTGAATATTTCCAGGAAGTCTTGTTTCATATGGTATTCGCTATTCGCCGAATCATGGACATAGGATACCATTGGTATATGATTAATGCAAGGGTGAAAGGACGCGACCATTCGTACCATGCTTTCTCACCCCGATCAAATCTGAGGGCTATGAGGGGAGAGCCCTCAGATTTGTCTACGTTCGGCGCCGCCTTATGTCTGACAGATAGCTCGCTATTCACGGCGCCTCACGAGGGTTCGAAAGCATGGAACGAATGATCGCTAGCGCACGGTTCAATTAAAAGTCATTAATCAAAATTATGAACAAGAAATTAATATGGTCACTGATAGTTATTGTAGTGATAATTGTTATTGTCTTATTCGCTTCGCAAAATAATTCAAGGCCTCAAACTGTAAATGCTCCGATAAAGATCGGTGCGGTCATTTCTCTTACGGGAGATGCGGCGCCTTGGGGTGGGTACGCGAAGAATGGTATGGATCTGGCAGTTAATGAAATCAATGCTGGCGGAGGAATTGATGGCCGCAAGGTGGAAGTAGTCTATGAGGACGATCATACCGATCCCAAACAAGGCGTCTCAGCTTTTAACAAGCTTGTAAGCATCGATCATGTGGAAGGTATTATCGGCGGAGTTTTCGACTTCACGGCTCAACCTCTGATCCCATTAGCCTTGAATGAAAAGGTCGCTTTCATTTCACCTTCGAATTTCAGGATCGCTGGGGGATTCGATCTTAACGAACAGAGCTTCGTGATGAGGACGGATTTCAATCAGACTGTAGAAAAGATCGAGCCATTCATAGCTAGTAGCTCCATCAAGAAATTGGCGGTGGTTCATTTCAAGTCTACGTTTGGAGGAGAAATAGCCAAGACCTTAGATGGAGTGATGAAAGGTTTGGGACGCCAAGGGATAATCGACGAGCCATATGACAAGATCGGTAACAACGATTTCAAGACGACAATCATCAAACTGAAGAGCGCGGGCGTGGACGGAGTATTCCTGGATATGGTGGCAAATGATCCCTTGATATTCCTTAAACAAGCCAAGCAGCTAGGATTCTCGCCGAGTATCATAACCTATAATGGTCTCACTGATGCTTTCTCTAATGAAACAGACAAGAGCCCTATGAATGGAGTGATCATCTTGAATTGGGAGATCGCTTCTCCGCAATTCAACGATATGTATGAAAAAGCATATGGTATTCCGGCGACGAAATCGGCTGATAGGTATTTTGATGCGGTCTATGTGATGGCCGAAGGGATCGCTAAAGCAGATTCATTATTACCGACATCGGGATTTGAACATCAAAGAGTGGCGCCTTATATCGAGAAGACTGCATTTTTCACTCCCAATAGTTCGGCTATAATATTCACACCAGAACATTCAGTAAAGAATACGGACGTAATGATTCAAGTCATAAAAAATGGAGCGGCAGTGCCTTGGGTGAAGTAAGTGTCTTCACAAATAGGATAGGTCGTTAGTCTTCCTGAGGTATATCTCAACTGGTGATAACGCTTCTGGTGGGAGCGGGACGAGTATGCTTTAATATAGGATATCATAATGACGAATAATCCTAATCTCATGAACAAGAAAGCTTTTTGGGTCGTTTTCATAGTGCTTGCAGTG
Source organism: uncultured bacterium (assembly GCA_903825415.1). Classification (GTDB taxonomy): domain Bacteria; phylum Patescibacteriota; class Minisyncoccia; order Phycocordibacterales; family PALSA-1337; genus C7867-002. Next base: position 5,957 of record CAIKAN010000007.1, on the reverse strand, counting down.
ATAATCATTGCGGTCATGTTTATGGGCAATGGACAATCAGACACGGTGAGCATGGGGGTCATAGTCCCACTGACTGGTACGAGCTCGGAGGCTGGGAATTATGCCAAGCGAGGGGTGATGCTAGCTGTGAACTATATCAACAATGACGATAACAAGAAGATAAAGATCGATCCGATCATTGATGATTCTCATCATGACGGGGATATGGCGGTCTCAGAATTGCATGAGTTGATAGATACTGATCATGTGAAGTTCGTGATCGGTGCATACAGCTCGTCAGTGACGGCGGCATTGGCGCCTGTGGCCGAATACAATAAAGTCATCTTGATTTCGCCCGCTTCGCAGGCTGACGATATAACTTATTCGCGTAACTATGTTTTCCGCACGCAGATCGCCGCCATGCAAGACGCTCAATTCCTCGCCTCAACAGTCTTTGATCGAGCAAAAAAAGAAAGGCTCGATATCCTGACTCTCGATACGTATTATAGGGTGTCATATCTTAGAGATTTTCTCGATGCTTACACATCGCTAGGCGGATCGATAGGGTCATCGAAGAAATTCTCTGCTAATGAGACTGATTTCAGGAGCTTTCTGATGAGATCGAAAGATGATGGAACCAAAAATATCCTCATAATCGCCAGTGCAGATATCTCCGCGGATATCATGAAAGAAGCGAATGATATCGGTATGAAGGTGCAATTCTATAGCCCTTCAGTCATTGAAAGCGATCAATTGTTACAGTCTGCGGGACCGGCTGCGGACGGTCTGATCTATCCATACCCTTACGATGATCTCAGCACTTCAACGGCCCATGTTCAGTATCAAAATAGCTATTCCAAGGCTTATGGCGCAAAAGGAGAGATGATCGCAGCCAATTCATACGATGCGGTGATGATCTTGAGCAATTGCTTTGAAGAGGTCGGTACGAAGACGGATGATGTTGCGAATTGTCTATACAATACGAAAGGCTATGAGGGAGCTAGCGGAATGATAACCTTCGATAAGAATGGAGATGTCTCGAAGCCGATCATCATCAAAACAGTCAAAGATGGAAAATTCACCAAGCTGAAGTAGTGGATATGCCTGTGCTAGAAACAAAATCTATCATAAAACGCTTTGACGGAGTCCAAGCCGTCAATAAGCTTTCGATTTCTTTTGAAGCGGGAAAGGTTACGGGTATCATCGGCCCGAATGGCTCGGGAAAATCTACCCTCATCAATACCCTTACTGGAATGATCTCTCTGGATGCCGGAGAGATCATCATTGCTGGAGCGCAGAGATTGCAGAGGGTGAAATCATATGAAGTCGCCACATTCGGCATGACACGCACCTTCCAAGATGTGAAGCTCTTTGAGCAGATGCCGGTTTTGGATAATATTCTAGTAGTGCTTACTGAAAGGAGCGTTTGGAGATCTTTATTCGAGAAGCATGGAGCCTTTCACCTAGAAAAGGCGGAAGTGGTATTGAAGAAAGTAGGCCTTTGGGAGAAGCGCTATGAATTGGCCAAGAATCTCTCATACGGCCAACGCAAGCTATTAGAAATCGCCAGGGTCATGGCCATGATCCACTGTGGAGTGGGCGATATCAATGTGATCTTTCTTGATGAACCGTTCGCTGGTCTTTTCCCTGAAATGATCAAGATTGTTACGGCAGTCATGAAGGAGCTACGCGATCAAGGTAAGGCTGTCATTCTAGTCGAGCATAATATCGATCTTATCCGAGAGCTGTCAGATCATATCTACGTTCTAGATTCGGGGGAGCTTTTGGCAGAGGGGAAGCCGGGAGAGGTTCTGGCAAGAAAGGATGTGGCTGAGGCTTATTTGGGGGAGTGATCAAGCTTATCCTTGAGCGCCTCCTTATACAGTTTCATCTTCGCGTTCTGGCTGTATCTTGTTCCCACTTCTTTCACGCAGGAGAACATCGCTATCAGGAGATCAGTCATGTCTTTGTCATGGATACCGATCGCGATCTCCCTGTCCCAGTTGATGAGATAAGCTGTGCCTTTGAAGATATAGATCTCTGAACACACATCGGCGAATTCATCTGGTATCTTGGCATAATCCTCGAGCCGGCCGATGAAGCTGTCGAAGACTTTTCTGGCGGCATCCTTGCCCATTTCGGCGATTATGGCATCAACTGATCGTTCATGGACTACGCCTTCGAAGATCAAGCCTTTGTCTTTGATCTGTTCGTTTATGCGGAGCAGGTCTTTAAGCTTATTTTTGCGCAGGGCATTTAGCAAGGACCTGTTCGGCTGTATGCCGATGACGCGGGAATTCTTGGGGAGAGCAGCGAACTCCTCGAATATTGCGAAGATCTGTTTGGCTCCTCTGTAAATAGAGAATACGGAGCCTCCTTTTTCTCGGTTCATGCCTATTTGGGCGATGACCTTGCTTAGATCAGATTTCCAAAAGGGGATGTTTCCATCAGTGGCGATCTTTTTTACAAGAGCCCTCTTTTGGAGTTTTTTCAAGATGTAAAGGATGGAGGTGCGGGGAATACCGGTCATTCGAGCAATGGTCGAGATAGGCAGAGCGAGTTTGGAAGTAGATTCGAGGATCTTCTTCTCGGAATGATTGAGACCGAGGATCTTGAGCGCTATCGATGAATTTTCTGGTAGATGAGGGGTGTTTAAGTCTGTATTGGTCACATTTGCGGCCTGTTCACGGCCGTGCTCTTTGCTGGGTCTGGTTTGGGAGGGGGAGGTATTCATGTTTCTCGTATCCTATACCCTGACCAAAATTTGGTCAACCCTTAAAAGTTGAGAAATGGCTTGTAGTAAGGGGACTAGGTGATTTTTAACGTCTTGGTGCCATCCCCGTTATACTTCTTGTCCATGTCTGCTAGCATATACCATAATGAAATTATATAAAACAAGATACATTATAGGACTGGTCATTATCGTATTGATAGTAATAGCTGCCGTTATCATTAAGGGTCGACCAGCTACAAATGAGATCATCAAGGTGGGTGTGATCGCACCTCTTTCTGGTCAATATGGGAGTTTAGGTGAATCTTTCAAGAATGCTTTGATCATGGCAGTAGGCGATGACAAAAGGATACAGCTCATCATCGAAGACGATCAGTTCGATGCCAAGATCGGTCTATCGGCATTCCATAAGCTTACTGATATCGACCATGTAGATATCATAATCAATGAGAGCAGCCCGACCTTGGAAGCTATTACGCCTATAGTAGCGAAGACTCGTCTACCGGTCATTCAGATCTTTGAAGCGAATGAGCACAACAAAGACAGCATCTTCCAGATGCTCCCATTCAGTTATCCCATCTTCACTGATCTGGCCAAGGCTGCCGGTCAGCATTACAAGAGGATAGCCCTGGTTTATAGCAGCGGGAATGACGTGCTCTCGACTGATGCGAGCTATTTTAAGCAAGGATTGACCTCTCCAGGCGCCCTTGTCAGCGAAACGAAAGTTGCCGACGGTTCCGATATGCGCTCGGAGGTCACCAAGATCTTGTCTTCCAATCCAGATGCAGTCACTGACATCTTTGCTCTTAGCGATGGCATCAAATTCATCAAGGAGCTGAATGCACAAAAAGGCAGCAGAAATATTTCTCTCATTTGCGATGCCAATACTGAATTCGCTGTGAATGATTACGTAAAAGCTCTCGGTACGACTACCTTCGAAGGATGCCTTTCGACGAATCTGCCGAATCTCATGACGGACTCTTTCACTCGAGCCTATAAGCAAGAATTCAAAGGCGATCCTATGGTTGGCTCGGACTGGGGATATGATTCAATCAAGATCGTGAAAGATCTCATCGATACTCCCAAGGATCAATGGTTAACAAAGATCCAATCTGAATCTTTCGATGGCGCTTCTGGCCATGTTTCATTCGACCAAAACGGTACAAGGGTAGCAGCCTCTGAATTGCATGTATTTACGAATGGGAAGTTCGTGAAGGCGAGGGAGTGATTTTCTAGCCGACTTGAGTGACTTATTAACTTGTCCCTCTCGCTCTTTTATCTTACACTCATGGTAAGAGCTTATTAGGTACCGCTAATATATAATACCGTGAAAAAAAGCTATATCTGGGGAATCGTAATCATATTGATAGCTATCGTTGTGATCCTGTCGGTGACTACTAATAAAAACGATTCGACTATTAAGATAGGCGCTATATATCCATTGACAGGCGGATTAGCCTCATATGGGGAACCATCACAAAAGGCAGCTCAATTGGCAATGGATGAAATTAATTCCGCTGGTGGAATCAATGGCCAAAGGCTCGAAATCGATTTTCAAGATCATAAATGCGATCCGAAGACAGCGGTATCAGTTTTACAACAATTGACCGGCAAAGGCATAAATATCTTTACATCAGCAGCCTGTACAGGTACAGTTTTTGCGATGGAGCCTATTCTCCAGAGTTCAAATTCGATCATGATCAGTACGCTTACGACTGGAGCAAAACTCAGTAGCTCCTCACCAAATTTCTTTAGAAATTGGGGTTCGGATATAGCCGAATCCAGATTGTTCGCCGAGAAAATCAAGCAGTCTGGATTCAAGAAAGTCGCAGCCATCTATGAAGAGACTGATTATGCCAAAGGATTGTTTGTAACCTTACAAGATCTTTTGAAAGATTCCGGAATTCAAATTTCCGGCGAATCATTTCAGACAGGCTCTACAGATATTCGTACACAATTAACCAAGATCAAAAGCCAAAATCCTGATATGGTATTTATTAGCCCGCAAACAGTTACGAGCGGAGAGATAGTCTTGAGTCAAATGGAGGAGCTCAAATTCACGCCTACACACATATATGTAAATGATAATATAACCAAAACCACGGAACTGCTATCTAAACATGCAAAGTTGCTTGAAATGGCTCTAGGTGCCGATTACGTCATTGTCCAAGACAGTGACATACAAAGCATGCTCCAGAGGTACAAGAATAAATATGGCCAAGACTGCCCTCAAGTGAATGTATGTGCGGTCGCGTATGATACAGTGCATCTCATCGCAAATGCAATAAAAGATAACGGATATAATGCTAATGCGATTCAATCGTATTTACACACTGTGAATTATCAAGGTATCAGCGGAATGGTATCCTTTGATGGACAGAACGATCGTAATAACGCTAATTACTCTCTATTTCAGATACAAAATGGAAAGGCGGTTCTTTATCAGCAGTAAGTGAATCGCTATTCCATGTCTACCGAAACACTCCTCCAACTCAAGAACATCCATGTCCACTATGGCGGCGTACGCGCCCTCGATGGCGCATCGGTGGCGATCGATGAGGGAGAGATCGTGGCCCTCATGGGTCCGAATGGAGCGGGCAAGTCGACGATCTTGAAAGCCATATTCGGATTGGCGCCGATCGATTCCGGAGAAGTGCTCTGGGAAGGCAGACGATTCAAGCCTGTCTCTTATGAGGTGGTGGAGAGAGGCGTCTCATTCGTGCCGCAAGGAAGGAGGGTCTTCCATCATTTGACGGTCATGGAGAATCTGGAGATAGGCGGTATCAATATAAGGAGCGGAGCGGACAGGAAAGAGAGGCTGGCCAATGTTCTCGAATTGTTCCCGGCGCTCAAGGGTAAGCTCAAGGCTAAATCAGGGACTCTTTCAGGTGGGCAGCAGCAGATGTTGGCGATCGCTCGAGGGCTCATGCCGGATCCGAAGGTTCTTCTTCTTGATGAGCCATCGCTAGGCCTGGCACCGAAGATAGTCAAAGAAGTCTTCCAGAAGATCAAGGAGATAAACGAGAGGAGGAAGACAGCGATCTTCATCGTGGAGCATAATCTGAAATCGCTTTTGGAGATAACCAAGAGGGCTTATGTCTTAGATAAGGGTAAGATCTATGCGGAGGGCAATCCGAAGGAGCTGATAGAGGAGAAGGTGTTGGAGAAGGTGTTTTTGGGACAGTGAATATAGTATTTTTGCGGACCCCGCTCCCTCCTCGGCGCGACGAAGTGCCTTCGTTTTGCT
>CAIKAN010000006.1 GCA_903825415.1 uncultured bacterium | reverse complement strand
TGGTAAGTCGACAGTCTGCAAAACTGTTATGCGCGGGTTCGATTCCCGCCGTGGCCTCAAGCACCCTTGCCGGGGTGGCGAAATTGGTAGACGCGCATGGCTTAGGACCATGTCAGGCAACTGGTGGAGGTTCGATTCCTCTCCCCGGCACAAAATGAGCGAAGCGAATTTTGTGGCGGGAGCAAGTCGCCTGCGCGACTTGCGTGAGAGGAATCGAAAAGTCTGAGCATGCGGCGCGCAGCGAAGCGAGCACCGCGCGAAGACTGTACCGAACATGTAATGTTCGATTCCTCTCCCCGGCACAGAACAGTAACTCTTCTATAGACATATTCACCTCTTTATGTGAATATGGAATTTGAACAGCTTTTTGACAAAGCACCGTGTCCCGACGGCTATCGGGGAAAAAATGTTAGTTGCAACGATTATGAAACTTCGATCTTTGATCGCGTTGATGGCATTGTCTCTGTCAGTGCTAACGACCAACGCACAAAACCTCATTCTGAACGGCAGCTTTGAAACGCCGGGATTAACAGGCAATGCCGGTACTGGACGTCAGAAAGTTGACGCTGGTTCTGCGGACATCACCGGCTGGACAGTCAGCGATGGTGATGTCTATGTGTGTAAATCTCCTGACATCGGCCTTGCAACATTCACCCCTGCTCAAGATGGTTCGTTCTATCTTGACTTAAGTGGTGACGGACCACCTCACGGGACCGTCTATCAAGACTTCTCAACGATACCAGGGGCAAATTACTTGTTGACCTTTTACATTGGCGCCTCTGGTTGGACATCACCGTTTTCGACGATAAATGTTCGACTTCTCGGAGTTGGTACCATGTTGAATACTAATCTGACTCCGCTCAGTCCTGACGGTAATAACATCAACTGGTTGAAAGAAGAATTCATCTTTGTCGCAGACGCAAACACAACTCGATTAAGCTTCAGTGACACTTCAGGGACCGACGATAACGCGAGCTTTATCGATAGTGTTGTGATCTCAATCCCGTCCGCCCCCGCGATCGCGATCCATCCATTAACCCAGAATATCGGGTACGGTGATACAGCGCGATTCAACGTGGCGGTGACCAATGGCGCCGAGCTCGTGTCATATCAATGGTTCTTCGGCACAGACCCTATCGACGGTGCGACGAATAAATCACTGTCATTGACGAACATCCAGCCGACACAGGCTGGGAATTACTTCGTCGTGGCATCGAATACAGTCGGCTCGGCGACCAGTTCGATTTCCGCTCTGAACGTGATTTTTCCGATCGCTATCGAAATGACACCAACGGTAGTCATAAAATTCGCCGGGATATATGACATTCAACGCATTGACGGATTCGGGCTGGCTAATGATTGGACCACATTGATGCGGGTGGTCGTTACGAATCCACCACAATCGTTCTATGACACATCATACGTGGGAAAAACGAACGAATTCTACCGACTGCTGAAAATGATCAATCCGCATTGACGGCCGCAGTGCAATCAAATTAAATCGACACGGTGAAGCGGAAGCTTCGCCGTTTTTTTATGTACAAAGAGACCAAAACTATTCCAAGACTGCCAAGATCTTCCTTATTTCATCGGCTTTCTCCATTCGTTCATCTGGTTTTTCTGAGCTATCAACACACATCTCCAGATATCGCAAAACTCTTTTTACTGCAACTTCTAGGGCTTCAGGAGTTTGAGGAGCGCCGGACATATCAACATTGAAAGCACTCTCCAAATCGACTACTGACATACCAGTTGTGACACTACGTAGGCCACCCGTTCTTTTTTTCTCTTCCTTGAATTTCTCTGAAGTTGGAATACCCCCTATCGCAGTTTGAGCGACCGTGATCAGCTGACCAACCTCCATCTCTATTCCCGCAAGACTTTTGATTTGACCAGCTGCAGCTCGCATCGAGTCTATGGCTTGAGCAGGATCGATAAAACCCTTTGAAATATAATCAAGTATCTGCCCAGCGAAAAATATTCCCGCCGAAGAATGCCTAGCTTCCTTTACACGTTCAGCTCGCTCGCTCTCGGGATCGCTACCAACATGTTCATTAGCATTTATTGGAGCCACGGGTTCTGATTCTTTCATAAATTTATAGATAAATCTGATAATCACACTGACGTGGATTATACCATGTATCGATTTCCACTCGCAAGCTGCGCCCTCCTTCGCCAAGGCTACGGCAGGGCAAGCAGGCACGTCGCTCCTAGGCACGAAGGTCTATCTATATATATCGAACGCTGTGCCCGGGGTGGGAATCGAATCTTACAGATTCGGTATGGTCTTCGTATTCCTCCTCGTTCCTCGTCGGAATATACTCAGACCTTTCGATTCCCACACGCGACGTGCGCAGGCACGTCGCTCCTGGGCACGAAGGTCTATCTATATATATCGAACGCTGTGCCCGGGGTGGGAATCGAACCCACATGACCTTGCGGTCGGCAAATTTTAAGTCTGCTGCGGCTACCAATTACGCCACCCGGGCTTATATCTCACACAAATCCATTGTACTTTTTTACATTAATACGCACAAGTGTCATAAAACCACCTGATCAAATCGGGTGGTTTTAGACTTTTCAAATCATGGCGGACATCCTACTGTCCGGTAGTCGTGGCTGTGGTAGATGAAGCGGTAATCCCTGCCGCCTTTGCATTCTTGGCAAGTACCTTGGTGATAGTCTGAATATCCTTACGTCCAGCTTCTATATCCTTCTTGGCTGATTGTATCTTGGCCTTGGCATCCTTCAAAGCTGCCAGATTGGACTGGAACTTCGCCTTATCGCCATTATCTGGCATAAGAGGGGTTATCTCATCGACTGCCGCTTGGCTCTGTTTTTGTGCGTCATTGATCTTGAGAGCCAGATCGGTCATCGCAGCCTGAACCGTCTTGTCTGCATTGGATTTGGCATCTTGCATCAGGCGAGCCTGGAGCTTTGCGCCTACTCCATTGAGCATCTGTACGACGGTTGAAGCACTGTCAGCGGTGGAAATGATATGGAGCTGTGGCAAAACCAGGGCATAGACACGGAAGCCTTGTGTGATCGATTGGACTTCGGCACGCAATGCTGTGGTTGACGATTCGCTGGATATCTTGCTCTTGAGGTCTGTCAGACTGACGATCAGCCCTTGAACGACGTTGATGATAGGAGTCTTTTGGCTATCCTGGAGATTCCTTATGCTTTGGATCTTGGTCAAAAGCGTCGTCAGATCAGAGACGCGCTGATCTATCTCAGCACCTGCCTTAGATTGAAAATCCACCAATCTCTTCTGTTCCGCAGCGGATACCCTCTCCTGTCTAGCTTCAGCCCTAGCTCCAGCAGTAGAACTGGAGACGGATTGAGCGAAGGCAATAGCTGGAATTACAGCCGAGATAGCCAGAATGGTCGATATAGTCGCAGTGATTATTTTTTTGTTTATTGTCATTTTGGTATATTCTTATTATTGAGTAACAGGTGCTGTTCCAGCTGGGCCTTTCAGGCTTTCATCGATACCAGAAGCATTAGCATTCAAATTATCGATCTGCTTATCTATCGAAGACAGATCGCTCTGCAAAGCTGCATCCGAAGAATCGGTAGGTGTAGTGGAGAATACGGGAGGAGGAGTGTTAGCGGCTTGAACAGGCGTTGTAGGCGCAGTTGTGCTACTGACTGCAGAAACAGGCTGATCCAATACTGCCACCGGTGTAGATTCCGTGCTTGGACGCAGAACTAACCATATCACGATGATCATGACAATGATGACGATGATCGCTATCCAGATTTTTGCTTTCTTTGACATAGAGATTATTTAATTAAAATTTTAGCTGCTTATAAAGCGTCAAATGAATTTGGCGTTGTTAGTGATTATACCATAACTTATCATCCACAATCACTGTATATATTCGCTTCTTCAAGTTGTTTCAAAATCTGACAAGGCTCTTCATTCAATGGCAATGCCTCACCCTTCAATTTTCTGATCGATTCTCTCTTTGACTCTCCAAAGACAAAAGCGAAGGCGGCATCTATCTTTTTCAATGTCATAAAAGTCAAAGTTATCCTTTCGAATTGCGGCGTCTTGTATCCGTAAGCTGTCTCTTTTGATCCTGCAGCCAAGGAATCCGGCAAGATACCTGCTATATGGCCATCTGCGCCTATGCCGAACTGAGCGACTATCGAGTCGGCATTTTGTATAGCAGTCCTCATATTCTCGCCGAATATCCGTGTCGTCTCTTCAAGTGATTTCCCTATCAATACCGGCATAACATTCAATCCCTTAAAGTCGAACCCCGCCTCTATGAGCTGCTGCCAATTTGAGTTCTTGAATCCCACTGGTCCGAATCTCTCATCCGTTAATGAAATGGTCAAATTTGCAAGCTGCGATTCAGCTACGACTTCACTCCTGATGATCCCCATTGCTTTCACTGAATACGGGATATTGGAGCCACCGCACACCAGCCACAAGACCTTTTTATCTGTTTTAAGCAGCTTAACTATATAGCTCGCCATATCCTGGATCCCCCTATCTGGCATTTTTGTACTGATGAAATTCATGGTGTTATGTATTAGTTTCCCGCGACCGCAGCTAGCCTCGCCGACACCTCGCCTCGCGAGC
>CAIKAN010000005.1 GCA_903825415.1 uncultured bacterium | reverse complement strand
CTTCACAAACCTCCTCTTCCCTATTTTGAGTATCGTGGTTTTGGTTGGAATAAAAAGCGGATCGATGATCTTGGTATCATCGCTATCTTTAACCGCACCATCATTCACCAATCTGCGCCATTCTGTCTTGGAAGGAACTATGCCTACCTTGATAAGAACTTCAGCCAGAACTTCATTATTGGAAAAGCTTACCTCCTGAATATCTTCCGGCACACCGCCTTTGGAAAAGGTCTTATTGAATGATCCCTCGGCTGCTTTCGCAACTTCCTCTCCATGGAATCTCTTCACGATATCGAAGGCAATGCGCGCTTTGGCATCTCGAGGACCAAGAGCTGTGAGACTATCCTTTTCTGGAAGCGGTATCCTCGTGCAGTATTTGAAGAGAGGCTCGATCATAGGATCAGGCAAAGCCATGATGGAACCGAACAATTCATTGGCACTTTGGTTGATGAATACGCCGGTACCATTGGACTTGGACATGAGCTCGCCAGTCTTGGGATTGGCGATCAGGTTCAAAGCCACGACGAATTTGTCCTTGTTCTTCATTCTTTTCATGAGAGCACGGCCTGCCAAAGCATTGAAGGTCTGATCAGTGCCGCAGACTTCAACATCGACATCCATAGCCACGCTGTCATAGCCCTGCATCAGTGGATACATGAATTCATGGAGATAGATAGGCGTATTATCTTTGAGCCTCTTGGCGAACATATCGCGCTCTAGCATCTGTTGGACTGTAAAATTGGAAGCCAGATTTACTACATCTGTGAAGGTGAGCTTGGAAAGCCACACAGAGTTGTACATAATCTTGGCAGGATTGTCTTTGTCTTGGAAGTCGATAAGGGGCTTCACTTGGTCCATCCAGCCAGCCACGTTATTCTTCACATCTTCAGAAGTCAACTGTTTTCTAGCTGCAGCTTTGCTCGTAGGGTCTCCAATCTGCGCCGTAAAGTCGCCGAATAAGATGATGATCTCATGGCCGAGCTGGCGCAGCTCTTCCATGAACATGATATTTTTTGCATGACCGAGATGGAGCGCTGTAAAGGTGGGGTCAAAGCCTATATACATCCGCAGGCGCTCGCCAGACATGAGCTTTTTCATAAATTCTTCACGCGTCGGTAAGACCTCGACGACTTCTCCGCGGGCGAATATCTCCTCTATCCTCTTTTGATCTGTGACTGTTTTCATGACTATAATAGTAACACTTAAACACGGAAAAAGTGAAATTGGTCTTATGGCCTGTTCATATGTGCCAATCCCTCAGAACAAAAAACCGCCCAGGGAATACTCCCTCCGAGGGCAGTTGCACCAAATCGTGGCGATTATCCCGTCAAAGCTTCCGATCCTGAATCTGCTTTATTGATAGTGCCCTTCCCATCCCAGGTGCGCACAACAGCGATCAAATATATCAATTCGAGGATGCCGAGAGTATTTATGACCAAGAGGATGACGAACCACCATTTCTGTTCTTTTCTGGAAGCGTACCAAAGAGATAGTCCTTTCAAGGTGAGCAGGACCAAGATGACTATTATGAGAAGGACCAACTGCAAGGCGCCTGTACCCGAATGTCCTAACGCATTGATGCCCCACATAGAATCGAAACCATTATTTATCATGATGATATATTAAAGATTAATGCACCCATTGTATAGCGCTGCATGTATTCAGACAATACTGGATATCCCCATTAGACCTGACCGATCATATTTTTGCTATAATCACCCCATGAACCCCACCCTCATAATCCTTTGGATCTATGCCGCCATGTTCGCCAACTCCTTCTGGGAAGCTTATGTCGAAGGCCGCAATTCTTGGGACAAAGGCAAGCTCGGCTGGCAGATACAGCTCGGCAAATTCAGATTGACCGCGTATCATTTCTGGCTATTCTGGGTGATGTATCCCCTGCTCCTTACATTGCCGCTCATCATTTACGGTTGGGACATCAAACTTTTCGGTATCCTCCTCAGCGCCTATGCTTCAGGAATGGTCGTTCAAGATCTCAAGTTCTAGCTTGAATCACTACACCCTCTAAACACTTCTCTCGGCGTAGAATAGTTATGCCGTTTTCTCGGTCGATCGTTCAAAAGCCGAACCGCTTTGTCGATCTGGTATTGAG
>CAIKAN010000004.1 GCA_903825415.1 uncultured bacterium | reverse complement strand
CTCAATACCAGATCGACAAAGCGGTTCGGCTTTTGAACGATCGACCGAGAAAACGGCATAACTATTCTACGCCGAGAGAAGTGTTTAGAGGGTGTAGTGATTCAAGCTAGAACTTGAGCTGAGCTGTTGAAATCCACGGTGGAAGAAAAAAGACCTGGCAGGCTTGCGCCCACCAGGCTGGCGTACTCCGAGGCAGAGAGGGTACCCTTCCTCAGACGTCTTGCCAAATCATTTGTGCTTGCTTCTGACATAGTCAGAAGAAGTCTCCGTTTCATTTCGCTGACGACTCTTTCCAGCGAGAGGCACCGACTAACTTATTCCTTATCTCTTCAGTGCCAAAGAAATATATCATGCACATAAATCCGGTCAAGGAAATTATCCACATAGACAACAGTTCTAGACGCTCAACAAGAGCGATCAGCTTCAAGAAAGATAAAAAAGGCCGCCTTCTAGGAGGCGGCTCCCTTGAAAAGGCGGGCACGGACGATCAGTCGGGCCAAGACAAGTTCCGAGAAAGTCCCTCAGAAGGGCGGGTGCTCGGGCACGACCCAGCGACCTTCATTAAGACGTCCGAGAGATCCAATTCATTCACCGGATCTACCAAACTCCTGCGTGCGACATGATGTTGCATCATCCCTGAATGACCTCTGGAACGAGGGTCTTGTCCATAGATTCTTTGTCCATCTCCGTACAACACTTCGTTACTTGGGACTTTATTATGCATCTCTGCCTCCATTTCCTTGTTGTGTGCTTGCCCCCTAACCATTCAGGAGCTTTCGAGACAAATCTAACACATTATGAGAACTGCGTCACGCATCTCGTTATGGTTCAATAACTGACATCGCCCGATCGCTTGATGCCTGATTCCGTTGTAAACCAGCCCCTTATTTGCTACATTATAAGCGCTGATTACCCACAACTAGACGTTTCACGGGCATTCGGCATCAGGACTTACGCATATAAGTTCTAATAATTAAAAGATTCGTCTTCGAATAGGCAGGTTTGAAGGCTCGCATGAAATTCAAGGAAATGATCCTTGAATGGCGGAAGTAGAGATCCGCGAATGCAGAGATCATTCAAGTCTGAAATTCGGAGACGACTATTTCCGGCGCTAATTCCGGAGAAAATAAAATGACAAAAAAAGAATACTCGATCGAGATAGGCGGCAAGAAGCTCTCCGCTGAATTCAACGATCTCGCTGATCAGGCCAATGGTTCAGTGATCGTGCGCTATGGCGATACTGCCATGCTAGCAACCGCCGTCATGGGAGATCTCAAAGAAGGAGATTTCTTCCCTTTGACCGTGGACTTCGAAGAGCGCTTCTATGCTACCGGCAGAATATTGGGATCGAGGTTCGTACGCCGAGAGGGAAGACCTTCGACAGAATCCATCCTGACAGGACGCATCGTCGATCGCACTATCCGTCCTCTCTTCGATCAGAAGACCCGCAACGAAGTGCAGGTTGTCGTCACCACTCTGGCCATAGACAAAGAAGATCCGGATGTAGTTTCCGTGATCGCCGCTTCGCTCGCTTTGGGCACTTCAGACATCCCTTGGAATGGACCCGTGTCCGCCGTGCGCATCGCCAAGAATGGAGACTATCGGATCAATCCTGATTTCGCCGTGCGAGAAGAGCCGACCATCACTATGGACATGGTGGCTTGCGGAAAAGATGGCATGATCAATATGATAGAAGTAGGCAGCAAGGAAGTCTCGGAAGACGATGTGAACCAGGCTTTGGCCAAAGCTTCCGAAGAGATCGAGAAGATCCAGGCCTGGCAGAAGCAGATCATGACCGAGATAGGTAAGAAGAAAAGGGCAGTCAAGATCGCGGAGGCGACACCAGGTACAAAAGAATTGTTCGTCAAAGAGATCGCTCCAATATTCGGGAAATTCATCTTCAGCGGCAAGCCCGGCAAAGAGAGCATCTCGGAGATAAACAAGAAGTGGATAGAATTATTCACAGAGAAGGTTCCGGAAGGAGATGTGCTCATGGCCCAAGAGATATTTGAAGAAGCGGTGAATGATCTCATACACGATGAGGCCATAGATAATGATAAGCGCCCAGACGGACGAAGCATGGACGAGATCCGTCCTCTCTTCGCGAAAGCAGGAGGAGTCTCATCGATATTGCATGGATCAGGCATATTCTATCGCGGAGGCACGCACGTCTTCTCGGCTCTAACGCTCGGAAGCCCAGGAGACGCTCAGGTCATTGAAGGCATGATCATAGAGGAGAAGAAGCGCTTCATGCATCACTACAATTTTCCTCCTTTCTCGACAGGCGAGACGGGTAGGATGGGAGGCACCAATCGCCGCATGATTGGACATGGCGCTCTCGCGGAAAAAGCTCTGACACCTATTATTCCCGATAAAGATAAATTCCCTTATACAATCCGTCTAGTTTCTGAAGCTCTAGCCTCTAATGGATCTACTTCCATGGGATCAGTCTGCGCATCTACTCTAGCTTTGATGGACGGTGGCGTTCCAATAACGGCACCAGTGGCAGGTATAGCATCAGGCCTTATGATGAGAGGAGATGCAGCCAAGGGCAAGATAGAATACAAAGTCCTGACCGACATCCAAGGCCCTGAAGATCATCATGGAGATATGGACTTCAAGGTTGCCGGTACCAGGAAGGGTATCACCGCAGTTCAGATGGACGTTAAGGTTGGAGGCATTCCTCTAAAGATACTGGGCGAAGCTTTCGTAAAAGCGCAGGCTGCTAGATTCCGAATACTCGACCTTATTGAAAAGGAGATCGCTGCCCCGAGAAAGGCCATCTCACCGAACGCTCCGGAGATCATTTCCATGAAGGTAAAGCCTGAACAGATCGGTTTGATCATTGGAACTGGTGGCAAGACTATCAACGAGATCAGGGATGTCACACATGTCGAAGATATAACGATCGAAGACGATGGCTCTGTCTTCATCACTGGAAAGGGAGGCACAGCCGAGAAAGCCCGCGAGATCATCTTCAATATGACCCGCGAATATATGCCTGGAGAAAAGTTCGACGGTGAAGTGGTCCGTCTCATGGACTTCGGCGCATTCGTAAAGATCGGACCAAATGCTGAAGGCTTGGTCCATGTCTCCGAGATCGCTCCTTTCAGAGTCGAGCGCGTCGAGACATATATCAAAGAAGGGGACAAGGTGCCGGTAGTCATCAAGGAGATCGATGAGAAGCAGAGGATCAATCTCTCCATCAAGGCCGCCAATCCGACATTCTTCACTAAGAAAGACGAGGTACCGAAGCCGAGGAGCAGTTTTCCGAGTAAGAGATACTAAACAAGTGCGCAAGACGCCCTACTTCGCTGAAGCTTCGTAGGGCAAGCAAGTTACTTTTACTTGTGTGCCCACCGTAGTCTTGGCGAAGGTGGGCACTATTGTTTGTTGTGCCACCCCTTCAGCGAAGTAATGGCTCCCTAAGCTACTATACGATGTTCTATTGACTAATAAATGGATAGATGTTAATACTTCGATAGATCTGACTTGGAATTGAGACTTTACTTGAATAGAGCACAGCTTTCCTTGCTATCCAAACATGGATTACAAAGCAAGCTGTACTTGCAAGTACAGTGAAGAAAACACTGCAGAAACATGTCATGAGTACAAAATTATTATTCGTCATAAGCGGATGGGATCCCGTAACACAAAGGCCAACAAGCTGTCATCTTCACCTGTCGCAAGGTGGCGAAAATGTCGCCATTGACCTGGTACCCACTCTCTCCCTGGAGGCAAGCGCTAAGCTCGCTCAGGGAGAAGAAATCGTCGTTGATCAAAGCGGGGAACTGGCCTAGGGATAACCCAACAACTAACCCCCCCCTTCATTCGTAAGAACCCGCAAAGCCCCACCAGGCAGCGGGTTTTTTCTTGGAATCGAAATATGATACATAATCACCCTGCCTGTGCATAGTGCTCATCCCATTCTTCCGCTATAATATCTATGAATGGACGATACCGCTAAAACACCGCCTCAAAATACCAGCGCTTCGAATGCGCCAGCCAATCAGGCTCCCCAAGACGATCCGATATTCCACATGCATGTGATGTCCACCAATCCGGAAGCGGCGGCGGCGTTCAAGAAGGCTCAGTCTCAAGCACCCGCCGTGCCGCCTGTATTCCACAAAGCCCCTGCCCCAGAATCTGCACCTTCTACGCCACAAAAACCTCCGATAGCGGCAGGATTGCAAGACGAGATCGACAGACTGAATATCATCCCCAAAAAACCTTCCGCCATCCCAGAGGCCTCACCTGCCAGGCCAGCAGTTCCAACTGTTTCGATGCCTATTGATCCGGTCATCGTCAGAGCTACTATTCCATCCACTCCTACCCCTGTTCCCCCTACAGCTTCGACAGTTCCAGTCCAATCGGACACATCCAAATCCACCGAGGCGTCTCTCTCGCAAAAAGAGAACCTTTCCACCAGCGGTGCCTTCATAGGCCACAATCTGACCGGGGCGACATATTCTCCTGCACCCATTCCTGAAAAAGAACATCAGAAGGACTATGAGACCGACCCTGATAAAGCGATACATCAGAGCTCTCTGCGAACATATTCTGGCGATGTATCAGATGTCATAACCCATCATCATATCTCTACCGCTTCTATGGTCATGGCTGAACAAAAGAAGAAAGAGCTTGAAAGGATGTCGCCAACCCCTGAGATCCATACCATGGACTCGAAGACCCATATACACGGAGAGGGTCGAGGAGAGCTTGGCCTAGGCATGATGATGAAGCCAAATCAACCAGCCAACAATGTCGTTCATGGTACAGCGACATTTCTCGGCGATGCTCCGGCAGTCTCGAGGAAAAAGCTATGGATCTCCATAGCCAGCGTCGTTCTCATCATCATAGGCTTGGGCGGAGCATATTATCTGTACAGCCAAAGCCCTCTCGCAGCGGTGAAGACCGTCACTCCGGTGGCGACACAATCCTATTCCTCCATGATCCCCAGCGATTCCGTCGTAGCTGTTCCCATAGATGGGCTGAGCACAGTCCAGGCTTTGAGCGCGATACGCGCAGAGATAGCCAAACCATCGAAAGCGAATACCATAAAAGAGATCATCGTCACAGAGACGAAGAATGGCAAAAAGATGCGCGCTCCAAGCGCAGATATGATCAAGCTCCTCGGCATCAGCGCTCCAGACATCCTGGCAAGGACGCTAACCGACGACTGGATGATCGGAGTATATGCAGATCCAAACAACAACAAGGATATATTCGTGATCGCGACACAGAATCTCTATCAAAATGCTTTTGCTGGAATGCTGGCTTGGGAAGGCTCTATAGCGAACGATCTGAAACAGATCCTCTACATAACGCCGCCCATCTCTTCATCTAGGAACATCGAAGTCGCCTTGGATCCCTCCAGTACAACAACGAACCCTGTCAGCTCCACAACTGCATCGACAGCCACACTCAACCCTCCGCACAGTCCCACTCAATATGAACAGCAATTCTTCACTCCTCATGGACATTTCGTAGACGGGATAGTCAAAAGCAAGGATACCCGAGAATTCTTGCTGGATGACGGCCAAACCTTATTCATATATTCGCTTTTTGATAACAGCAGGATCATCATGGCCGGCCGAGAGCCTACTATTTCGGAGATATTATCACGCCTTGAGCGAGAGACCTTTGTGCGCTAGAATGGGGGCATGAATAAAAAAGACCTCGAATATTTTGCCACAAAATTAAAAGCTGAAAAGGCCGAGCTGGAGCATGATCTAGCAGAGATCGGCGAACGCAACCCCCAGAGCGCTGGGGGTTGGGATGCCACTTCGGGCGGCATGGAAGTAGACAACGCAGACGAGAATGAGGTTGCAGACAAGCTGGAACAGCTCGATGAGAATACCGGCATCGCTACTCAGCTCGAAAAGCAGCTCAATGAAGTCAAAGCGGCGCTGACCCGCATCGAGAAAGGCACATACGGAAATTGCGAGAAGTGCGGCAAGGAGATAGAGAGGGGGAGATTAGAGGCAAACCCTAGCGCGAGAGTGTCTATCAAGCATAAGCATTAAGAGATAGAACAAGGTCTATAACAAAGGTGGGTTGTCTTTTGTGTTACAAACTCAAGTTCTAGCTTGAATCACTACACCCTCTAAACACTTCTCTCGGCGTAGAATAGTTATGCCGTTTTCTCGGTCGATCGTTCAAAAGCCGAACCGCTTTGTCGATCT
>CAIKAN010000003.1 GCA_903825415.1 uncultured bacterium | reverse complement strand
GAGAGTACATCATCGCCGTGGAGTCGAAATATCTTGTCGATTGCGACAGCTTAAAATATGAACGGAAATCATGATGAAAAAAGTGCAGGCGGGTCAGGTATTTTGTTGGTTGACAATTACTTGACAATTGAATATAGAATTGTTTACAAATGCAATATTCAGAAAAGGGTATACTCATGCACCCTTATGCAGTCAACTTATCGACTACCTGATCTAGGATCTCCGGTATCGAGACTTCCTTGCCTAGCTCGATGTCTGGGATCCTTTCGCGCAATCTTTGGTCAACCAGACTGACTACTTCTTCCGATGTAGACATCCCTTCGGCGATGATAGCAGAAGCCATTTCATGCGTCGAAATTGATGAAGCAATGGATTCACGCATTTGCTGATACCTCTCAAGCCATCCGATATCGAAAGAAGAAGGTAAGAGATCAGACTTATGCTTCTTTAAGAGAGCCTTCGCGCTGCCTGCGAGGGCAACCACCTTGCCTCGCAGAGAGCTCTCTCGAGCGCTTGGCCCTGCCGAGGCGATCTCTGTTGCTAGAGCATTGTAATCGCGCTGAAGCGTTGAGATGCGATCACGCGTGGCATTCAAAGCTTTTTCTCTCTGGGTCTTGGGGTCAGCCACTTTGTTGCCGATCGCTCTGATGCGGTCAAAGTAAAGCTTGATATCGTCCATTTCGGAGAGCAGAGATTCACGGGCTTCTTGGGAGAGCGGTCCCTCTTCTGGCCGTTCCGGAGCCGGTCGAGCCTCTGGGTTGGCGGACTGCTTTGGTGTATGATCTTCGGCCGTATCGGTAGGTTCGGGTTGAGCTGGAGTTTTGGCTCGATCGAATATATCTGCAAAAGAGCCGAGCCTGGGTGCGGATAATGTAGACGGGCTCTCGCTGTCGTATCTGCGGTTGGTGGCATGATTACGACTGCCGGACGATGTAGATCCAGTGGCCGTCGTAGCTCCCGATGGCGCATCTACCTGGCCGATCTCGCTATCGACTCCGATGATCGAGCCGCCCGACATCTTTACCTTGAATACCGAGCCGGCATCTTTGGGCATGGCATAATCTCCGTCATCGAGCAAGAATGCCTTTCCAGTCCCTTGTCCGACTTCATTTTCCAATAAGATGCACGCTCTGCCGCCATATGGGATGACCGAAGCGCTCGCTCCATACCCGGCATTGAGATATTTGAGCTCATTGCCGCTGATCGGGTCGAAAGCCCTTCCTGCCCTGACTGTGAATTTGCTTGAGATATTGCGCTCTGCTCTTCCTGCCACACTATCGAACCTTATAGCTTGCGGCGTCGACCACTTCTGTATCTCTGGCTTATCTACGAATAGTCTTTTGATATTCTGCAGATGATCTTTGGCCGCGACCAGATCTCCATTCGGCGTATCGATCTCGCTCTGCGCCGCTTGCCAATCTGTAGTGGCACCTGCATATTGTTCATAGCTTAATCCTACTCTCTCATAATCGCCCGCAACCCTCTTCATCCCGGCAGAGAGCTCATCGCGCAAGGCGTTTGTCTCTATTGTAAGAGCGGGTCGCATGGTATTCAGCATTTCGACGCGAAGGAAGATATCTTCGGCAGCTTTTGCTTGCTCGACGGCTTCTGCAGGTTTCCTCGGAGCTTGATATCCGTAATCGTCTTTTCCAGATATCAGTTTTGCGCCATTTTTGATCCTCGTCGCGATCTCGGTCCAAGCGGTCGGAGAGAATCCATTATTCAGAAACGCTTCGCCTATAGCGGCTACTCGGGTTTTGACAGCGGATAGCCGCGTTTCGGCTTCTTGGCAAAGTTTTTCTGTAGAGATCCTCTCGGTCTCGGCATCGTCCATCTCTTTTTTTGCCTGGCTCGACGCTGACGCAACGGCTTCCGCCTCTTCTCTGTCCCGGAAATAGTCCAGAGTAAAAACGCCTACATACCTGTCATTTACCCATTGTTTTCCAGACCTGATAGCCGGATAGGCGAATACCTGCTGTTTCCTCCAATCTTCGGTGTATGCGATCGGTCCAGCGCCCAGGCTTTCCGGGCTCGGCATTTCCTCGAGAAGATTCACCGGCAGAGGTCTTGGAGCGGGCTTTCCAGTCCATTCATTCCATGCCCGTCTCGATCTTTCGCGGCTGAGCTTGTCTTTCAAAGCGTCAAGGTCGGTGTCGACGATGACCGCGCCGGATATCCAATCAGTCTCAAAGGCCACTCTCAAACCGTCTCCATTGTTGCCTATGGTCGGGATCTCGGTCGTCTGTAGAGCAAAAACCCTATCTGCATTAAAGCCTCTGAGCTCGACCTGAGCACTGAACCTGCTCTGGTCATCTGCACCATCACGATATGAATATGAGATCATGCAATCAGTGCCAGCGATGCTGATCCTGTCGGGATAATGAGCTTCTATGTCAGCGCGCACATCCGCGGGGAAGATCGCGTCCCTGTCGAGATTCAGGCTGTCTCCTAGGGCCAAAGCGTCTTTCTTTCGATGCGCCGTGCCGAGATGGCTTCGATACCACTCCTCAAGATTCGGGGGCGAGATCCGTCCTCGTGCCTTGGCTTTGTTGCGCCTGACTTCGTCTAGGATATTGCGATTATGTTCGACGCATGGCAGATCGACTTTGCCATCCGCTAGGGCACCGGCAAAGACGGAAACCGCCGGATCGCCTTCCGTGACCTTCGCTTCTTGGCCGAGCAAGACGCTCGTGCTCGCGTTCCGCGCATAGATATCGGTGTCGGTGATGACCTCATCCTTATCCTTGTCATACCTAGATCCGCGCGCTTCCTCTTGCAAGAGGCGAGGCAAGACCTTCCTCATCTCGGCTATGCCGATCGGTTGGATGTCTCGCGCATAATTTCTGGTTATCTCGCTGCCTTTGAAAGTGCCTTTACCTTCTTGGATGCTACCAGCGATGCAGAGAGCCGGAGCGGCATCGAAAGCCGACGAACCGGGCGAGAAATTGATCGCTTTGCTAGCCCCTGATAATGGACGGTATTCCGGGAGGCCATGCCCTTGAGAGCTCCTGTACAATAGCTTGTCAGGGTAGGCGGAAAGGATCGTGGCTGCGACCGTACCGTCATTTCTTTGAGTAAGCTCATCGGCGAGTGTCGAATGATCCAGGAATGTCTTTTCAGCACCGTCTTTTCCGCGATTCAGATATCTCGTATAGTCTTGGAGCTTATAAGCGATATGCCGAAGGGCCGTGCTTCGCAGATATTTGCTTCTGCACCAGTCCTCGAATCCATCAGATATCCGGCGCGCTTCAGGGCCGCCATCGTTCCTGGAAGCCTCGAAGACTCCATGATCTATGGCTTCGGCGAAGATATTAAGATATTTCATGAAATCCGAGCCGCCGCGCTCGAATCCTGCTTGGATGGACTGGACTTTCCGGCGAGCGGCCCTCTTCTTGTCTGCCTCAGAAAAACCATCGCTCTGCTCTATGTCCTTGCGCGTAGGCCCGAGAAGGACATCGCCTTCGCGGGCGAATGCCGCGATGACCAGGGCTTGCGGCAGGCATCGCTCTTCTTTGGCGAACAGGATCATCCTGGCGAGCCGCGGTTCGAACGGCAGCTCGCTCATCTCATAGCCGAGATGCGTCAGGCTCTTCTCGTCATCGAGCGCTCCGAGGGATTGGAGCTCGCGCACCGCCTCGTCGATCGAGCTCTTCTCTGGCGGCTCGATGAAAGGGAAGTCTTCCGGTTCGATCCCTATGGCCTTCGTCTGCAATACCACGTTCGATATATTCTTCCTTTTGATCTCGGATTCTGGATGGTCCAAAAAGCTATCGAATTGTCCCTCCGTGTAGATCCGGCGGCAGATCCCCGACGAGATGCGTCCGGCACGCCCGGCTCTTTGTTCGGCCTGATCCTTGGATATGAATTCGGTGCCGGTCTCGTTGATGCCGGTATCTGGATTGAACCTGACCGACCGCTGACGGCCGGAGTCGACGACGACCTTGATGCCGGGGATGGTCACGGAAGTCTCGGCGATATTCGTCGAGACGATGACCTTGCGCCGTATGCCGCGCTGCCTCTTGCCGGAAAGGGCCCTATCGCGCTCGTCCGGACTGAGCACTCCGTGCAGGGGTAGGACTTCGACCGTTGGATCGGGTCGTATCGCAGCCATCACTTCTCTTATCTCGCGGGCGCCTGGCAAAAAGACCAAGATATCGCCGTCGCCTCCCTCATCCAAAAGGCGATTCACCTCGAGAGCCGTGCTTTTGAGATAGCTGTCATTCGGAGCTTTTGTGCGTCCTGCGCCTTCCGGTCCCTGCTCCGGTAAGAAGCTTTTTTCTACGGGATAAGTCCGTCCTTCGATGCGCAAATAATCCTCTTCATCCAGCCCGAAGTAGCTCATGATCTTCTCCTTGTCGAGCGTCGCGCTGGTGAGAAGCAGTAACGGAGATTCGCCGCGTTGCTGCATGAGCTTGATCAGGCCAAGAGCCAAGTGATACTCAATCGATCCTTCATGGAGCTCGTCGATGATGATAGCACCGACGTCTCTATTGGTGAGCTGTCCTTCTTTGATATATCTCAGGAATATCCCAGGTGTGACTATGCCAGTCTTGGTCTCCGGTCTGATCTCTTTGGCTTCGGATGTCGAGAAGCCCACTCCTTCCCCCAGTTCCTCGCGCAAGATCGCCGCGACGGCTCTAGCGACGCCGCGTGCGGCATCGCGCCTGGGCTGCATCATGATCGTCCTGTCAGGCAATCCGAGCTGGCTCAGCGCTTCTCTAACGGCGATCGGCGAATAGATCGATTTGCCCGAACCGGTCTCGCCTTGAAGAAGGACCGTGCCTTTGCGCTCTTTGCAGGCTACTAGGGCTTCGACCAAATCAGAGAGCCGCTCGCTGACCGGTAGTCTCTGTTCTTCGATCCTAGTCCTTAATTCGTTCTGTCGAAAATCAGTCGCATACTGCCGTTCGTTCTGATCGTGGTCCGAGCTCTCCGAAGCAGTCTCTTCTTCATGGCCATTTCCATTTTCCGGCTTGGGCATATACACGCGGAGCGCCTCAGCTTCATTCTGACCTGGCAGAGACTCATATGGTATAGGCATTCTTTCTGTCATAAAAATAGGTGGAGATTATTTGATCTTGGCTTCATCATAGTGGATCTCATTGGCTAAAGACCAACATAGATCGAGGGCATAGAGCGCTGGCAAGAGCGGGATCTCCCCGGATATCTCGATCCTCGAGCTCTGTCCTACCTGATCACGGACGCCGTTCAAGAAGCGCTCGAGGATCTTCTCGAAGCTATTGGCTGAATGCTCGGCATGATCGCTCCATAAGCTATTCAGGCTTATATTAGCGACAGTCGCCATACGGTCGGCATCTCTATGCTTTGGCTGACTGCCATCCCTGGTCGACCTGGTTTTTCTCGGCTTGATCTTCAAGATCCTGACATTTTGGGGACGGATGTATCGGTCTGGGAGATAAGAGCGCACGACGAAAGCCTCGCGTGAAGCCTCTTCGCGATAGGCGATCTCTTCGGTCTTGTCGGCTAACTCGGCAAAGATGATATAGGCGGACTTGACCGACGAGATGCCCTGCAACATCACCGGCTCTCCGAAAGCTTTGTGAAGCTCTGTTTGGAGCGACGCTCGATCGATGGAACTGGCATCTTTCGGGATCGTCACCACGCAATACTCTATGAGTTGTTCGTTCCCGTTATCGGCCATACGCTTAGATTATGACATAAAATAATCGCCAAAACTATCATTCTATCTCAACCGCGATCTCATTCCTCCTCATCCATGGTGGAGTCCATGGCGGATTATAGCCGGCGTATTCAGGCTCATCTTTGGTGATGATCATGTCGCGTTTGAGGGCGGCGAGCAATTCCTGCTTCTTTGACTGCACACGAGCGCTTGTGCGAAACCAAGAGAATCGTTTGACGGCCAGCTTTCGCTCGGGGAGGGTGACGATCTTGATTCGAGGGTCATTGGGGATGGGCAAAGTGGCAAGGGTGTATGACCTAGGCATGCCAAAAGCGATGGTATGCGATCCGCCATCGAGGCTCGCGGTGACGGGAGCTGTCATGGCGATGGATATACTGGTCTTCTTTTCGATCACAGGTGCAGTCATGGCGATGCTCTCTTTGCGCGTATTGCCTCCAAAGATATAGCCGGCGATGATGCGAAAGCCTTGATTGAGCGCCTTGCCATATGGTCCTTGGACGACGGTCTCTGCGACTATATGAGAAGGGTAGAGCCGGATCTCATAATCCTTTCTTGATTCTAATATCGAGTATTGAGCTTGTTCGATCGTTGATGACATATTGGTTTTGTTTTACGCTAACTGCAGTTTCAGTGATATATTAACATTGTTTTGCTGTTTAAGATTACTTTTCATTCATAATGATAGCCGAAATATGATAGGTGGTATTACAGAAATTACTTGGAGAAATCTGAGAGGCGTGGTCATTCTTGCAAAACATGGTGTGCAGAGTATCATTTGAGATGAGTTGAAGTAGGATGTATTTAAGTCATGGAATTCAATGACTTTAGGATTGATGAATGATATACAGATTTTAATGTTACGGAATTCGGTAACATTAATTATGGCGAATTCGCCACAATTAGATAAATGAACAAGAATATGAAGAAAATAGTCATTCAAAACAAAGGAATAGCGGTGAAAATCTCCAAAGATGGAGATGATTATATTTCATTGACGGATATGGCAAAATTTAAGGATCCGGAAGCAACTGGGATCGTTATTGCAAATTGGCTAACCACCAAATACAATATTCAATTTATGGGTGCTTGGGAACAAGCGCAAAATGCTAATTTTAATGTTATGGAATTCCATAACATAAAAAATGAGGCTGGTTCTAATGGTTTTATACTTTCTTCATCGGCATGGATAAAGAAAACTGGCGCAATCGGCTTACGATCATCTGCAGGACGATATGGCGGCACTTTCGCTCACAAAGACATAGCCTTTGAATTCGCCACCTGGTTATCCCCGGAATTCAAACTCTATCTCATCAAGGAATTCCAACGGCTTAAAACTGACGAGAATGAGCGGCTGGCCGTATGCTGGGACGCCAAGCGTATGCTTACCAAGATCAATTACAAGATCCATACTGATGCTATCAAAGAGAATATTATTTTACCTCAGAAGATATCTGCCGCCGATTCGACTATGGTATACGCCAATGAAGCCGATGTCCTGAACAAAGCTCTTTTCGGCCTGACCGCCAAGGAATGGCGAGACCGCAATCCAAAGCTCGAGGGCAATGTTAGAGACTATGCCGATGTCTCGCAGCTCGTCTGCCTTTCCAATCTTGAGAACCTCAACGCCGAATACATCCGCGCTGGCCTGCCCCAAGGCGAGCGGCTTATAAAACTCAATGAGAGCGCCATTTCCCAGATGAGATCGCTTATAGGCAATCCGAGTTTGAAGAAGTTAGAGAATAAATGATATGCCATTGACGAAAAAAATGGAGATTGTGGATATAAAGTGTGCAAAATATGATCCTTCACGATCGATCAATCATATGCCCCAAAACCTAAAAGAAACACTCATAGATATCGCGAAAGATCTGCAGGTGAAGGGCGATCCATCCCATGATTTTCAACATGTATTGCGCGTCTTGAATCTGGCGACCAAGATAGGCAAAAGCGTCGACGCTGATCCGGATGTGGTCATTCCAGCTGCGCTATTTCACGATATCATCGTCTATCGCAAGGATTCTCCTCAAAGCAAGAATGAAGCTGATGAAAGCGCAGAGATCGCGATGAGAGAGCTCACTCGCATAGATGGCTATCCTAAAGAAAAGATAGAGGATGTGAAGATCTGCATCAAGGAATGCTCGTTTTCCAAGGGAATATTGCCGACATTGTTGGAATCAAAAGTCCTGCAAGATGCCGATCGTCTCGAAGCTACTGGCGCCATATCGATAATGAGGACTTTCTCCTCTTGTGGACAGATGGATCGGCCTCTCTACGATCCAAACGACCCATTTTGCAAGAATGGGTCTCAGCAATTCAAATCAGGGATCGACCTATTCTATCGAAGATTGCTCATAGTCGAGAAGACTATGCATACGAAATTGGCCAAAAAGATGGCCAGATCTAGGACCAAGTTCCTGAGATCATTTTTGGCGCAGCTCGAAAGAGAGTTGGTCGAGTCGGATATCATAGTCAAGGAGTATATGTCGAGGAATAAATAGGTTTGTGATTTGCAGAATATGGGCAATGTAGTATGATTTTGAACTAAGTATCATCGTTTACCACTCATGGGAAACACCTCAGACAAAAACGAATTCGGCTTGCCCATCGCTAGCTATGATCCGATGAAGTCTATTCTCATGGAGGGTCAGATGTTCCGTGGTATTGGTGATGACAGCAGAGAGAGGTCTCTATTTCTTCGAGTAGTGACGATACTATTCTGCCTACTCTTCTTTTTGTTACCAGGAATATTCCTGGTGATCTCTTTGATCAATCTACTGATGGGAATCGATTATTCAAAGATAACCGATACAAACGACTATGTGCTCCTGGGATCTGCTTTGATCGGGTGCGGACTCGTCAGTATTCTATTTGTAGGAGCAGGGTACAAGGGGATCAGGGCGAATATCAAAAGGCGTCACAAAAAAACAGCGGGTGAGACATCATGAAAATCCTCTCCCTCAACCTCCATTGTGGCGCCAACTTCAAGGCTCTGACTGAATTCTTGGAGAGATACTCGCCAAGCGTCGATATATTTTGCTTCCAAGAAGTCCCGCACAAGGTTCTCGCTTTGAGGCCGGTTCTCAAGGGCGGCCACACCGAGCTCTTCACCGAGCTTCAAGCACTCCTCCCTGAATTTGAAGGCTTCCATGCTTCTCCAGACAAGGAGAACGATATAGGCGGCTTGGCCATATTTGTCAGGAAGGGTATTGCCATCCATGAAGCCAAGAATGAGGTCATCCTTTCGGAATTGCCTTTTATCACCGATCGCACCGATGACCGTTTCTTCACTATGGGCAGGAATCTCCAATGCCTTGAATTTGAGGCCTCGGGTAAGACCTATACGGTTTTCAATTTTCATGGAATGTATATAGAGAAAGGCAAGGGCGATACCATGGAGCGTTTGGAGCAGTCAAAAGCGGTGAAGAAGATCATCGATCAGGCCAAGGGAGGGAAGATACTGTGCACGGATCTGAATGTCTCGCCTGATACGGAGAGCCTGACTATTCTGGCAAAAGGCAATATCGATCTGATCGCCAAATACGGTATCGCTACGACTCGAAGCGCTTCCAAGGGCAGGAAAGAAGTCGTCGATTATATCATCATCTCTCCTGAAGTGAAGGTTGTAGAATTCAAAGTTCCGGAAGAGGAGGTATCGGATCATTTGCCGTTGGTGGTGGAGGTGGAACTGTAACTTATTACGGGATTAATAGAAGGTGTTTCTCATATTTGCTATTATCAAACCATGAAGATCTACGTTGTCAGGCATGGCCTGACGGAATACAATAAGCAGCACCTCATCAACGGCCAGCTGGATGACGGTCTTGCTCCAGAAGGCATCGAGCAGGCCAGGAAAGCTGTGTCGCAAATACCCAAAGGCATCACGCATATCTATTCTTCTCCATTAATGAGAGCAAAGCAGACCGCGGAGATCTTGAATTCCGCGCTGAATATTACCATCTCTTATCATGATGAATTGAAGGAGATAGATTTCGGCTTGCTCACTGGCACGGATTTCAGCGATGAGATAGACAAAAAGCATTGTTCTCTGCGGTATGATTGGCGACCGTATAATGGGGAATGTGCGGAAGATGTGAAAAAGCGGGTCTTGAAGATCTTGAAAGATATAAAGGCTGCAAGCAAGGATGGCGAGGCGCTGATCGTATCTCATGGTGGGATCATCCGTATGATATCTTTTCTTCAAGACGGCGTGCTCATGGGAGAGATCGGAAACGCTTCGGTCCATAGTTTTGATCTGGATAGGATAGTCAGGAAAATCAAACTCCTTTCCTGGAATATCTGGGGCGGAAAATATCTGGATGGCATCATCTCTTTCTTGAAACAGGCCGATGCCGATATTATCGCCTTACAGGAAGTCATCGAGGACGATGACGGCGGAAACACTGCCCTGGCTATTTCCAAGGCCCTGGGCTATGAATGCGCTTTTAATGTGGATATGGTCATACCCTCCAAATGGACTGGACCTGTGCGAGATCCAGAAAAGATGATTCGTTTCGGCAATGCCATCCTTTCAAAGAATAAGATTGTTTCTAGTGCATCGGTGCAACTTTCCGAGAATAGAACAGCGATTCAAGCAGATATTCAGGTTGGGGAAATGGTATTTCATACCTATAGCATTCATTTGAAACATCAGCATGTGGAAAATCCCGATCCAAAAAGCGAAATGCTCCAAAAAGAGCAAGTCGATACTTTGATTAATCTTCTTCCAAGCGAGAAGGCTGTCATCATGGGTGATTTCAATTCCAAGCAGGGAACATATCCCTTGAATGAAATGGATAAAGCCTTTTTGGATACGGAAAATGGAGATTCAACTCCAACATGGACTTTGTACAAAGAAGGCTGCGATAAATGTCCGCTTGGTCTATTGAATAAATTCGATTATATTTTCACTAGCAAGGAGATCGAGGCGGTCTCGTTCAGTGTGGGAGATTCAAAAGCCTCGGATCATCTGCCGGTGATGGCGGATATTGAAATTCGAGCATAATCAACCATCATGAAATGGCATCATCCTCCGATCATCAAGACCTATGAAGCCCTCGGCGCCGTCGCCGATGGCCGTGTCGAGATCGACGGGAATAAGGCCAGAGTGCTCTCTTCATCGAGGGATAAATATTATGATGTGGCTTATGATCTGGAGAAGAGAGCGATCATGGCGAACGATAACGGCTCGTATTGGAAAGGGTATCTCGGATATCCGTCTATCGCTTTTCTTTTGGGAGCAGGAGTGCTCGCATATTACCCGAAAGCCGGAGAGCTGTTGAAGGGCATCGCCTGGAAGGATATCAATCAGAGATTCAAGAATGATTTCGACAAGACATTGGAACACATAATGTCCTCGAAGACCGAGGCTGAAAGGAGCTTTTTAGCGGGTACTGTAAAAGTGATCGATGAAGAGATCAAGAAGCTTGATATCGGCTTGTTAGGCAAGAAGACGATGCCTCCGGAGGGGTATTGATTATCGATTGGATAGATTAATGCATGAAATAATAACCCATGCTATCATTTTTGTATGAAAACCTCTCTTCATCGCATTCTCACGGAAGACAAGATAGAGCTTGTCGGTCTTCTCTATGAGCCGGAAACGCCCACAGAAAAGATCCTCGTCCATGTCCATGGGATGGCGGGCAATTTTTACGAGAATCTGTTTCTAGATTTCATAGCCAAGACCTTAACGGATCAGGGTATAGCTTTTTTCACCTTTAATAATAGAGGGTGTGAGCTCATAAAAGATCTGCGCAAGATTAGGGGCAACAAAAGAACGATAGTACGCATTGGCAATACATTCGAGAAGTTTGAAGATTGTCTTCTGGATATAGAAGCTGCAGTGAGATTTATCAAAAGCAGGAGCTATATGACTATTCACCTTTCAGGCCACAGCCTAGGTGCGCCTAAGGTTGCTTATTACGCCGCTCTGAAAGGCAGTGATCTTGCTAGTGTCATATTCTTATCGCCTCCGGATATGGTTGGGTCGGCCTTGAAGGAAAAGAGCTTTGAAATGGAATATGATACCGCCAAGAAAATGATCGCTGATTGTAGGGGAAAAAAGATCATGCCTGGGATCATTTGGGGAGATGCGTATCTTTCTGCCAATACCTATATGAGCTTGTCTGATAAAAGATCGAAGGTTGCGATCTTCAACCTGTATGATCCAGAAGATAAGCTTGAATTACTCGGGAAGATAAAGATTCCTGCCTATACGATCATGGGTAAGAAAGATGTCGCTTTGATCATTCTGATAGAAGAGACCATGGAAAGGATCAAACGGGCTATGGCGAATTCTCCGAGAGTCGAGACGAATATATTGGGCGATGCGGATCATGGATATAACGGCTATGAACAGCGGCTGGCGGATGCTTTACGAGAATGGATCAAGAACTCAAGTTCTAGCTTGAATCACTACACCCTCTAAACACTTCTCTCGGCGTAGAATAGTTATGCCGTTTTCTCGGTCGATCGTTCAAAAGCCGAACCGCTTTGTCGATCTGGTATTGAG
>CAIKAN010000002.1 GCA_903825415.1 uncultured bacterium | reverse complement strand
CGCTTTTTAGGCTTTCCTCACGATACAAAGAGGTGTCTGCTCATTAGTCTGCCCCAAAGGATTGTCTTTAAAGGCTTTCTTGCAGAAATCTTCAGAGATATCTTGACTAGACCGACCAAGGATAGCTACACCCAGATCGTTGGCATCAATGATGACAACGCCACATCCCAATTCTTGGCTTAATTCCTTGGCGACTTCATTTGGCCTTGCTGGTCCAAGCTTGGCATATTCATTGTATGGAGGAAGAGTGTATGCGCATGGACCATCGATAGCATTGATATTCTTGCCCACAACTCGATAGAAGACGCCTTTCATACCGAAAGGCTTTGTGACAGCAGAGGCAAAGGCGGCAAATAAGATCCTGCAGGCCCCCGCTTCCTTCACCGCCAATTGCATAGTCCATGGACTGCCCAAGCCGATACCATAAGGGGACTTATGCACGAATCGAACCAACAATTTAGCCAAAAAGCCCGGCTTGATATCCTTAATCGGATAAGCACGACCCTGACTGATAGCGACTATCCTCTCGCTTATGAAAAGTAAGTCTCCTGGCTTCAATTGCGCTTTGGCATATTTCTTGACTACATCTATCATCTTGTCGCTATCTTTGATGATATGAGTCTTCAAAGGAAACCGCGACCAAGCAGTGCCGTCGATAATGATATTGAGATTTTTATTGGTATTTGTATTCATTTGATATATTTTAATAGATGATCCACGGCGATCTTATGCGCATTCTGATAGCGAACGGCGAAGGCTATCACGGCTGATCCATCACTATCTTGATCAACTTGTCATAATGGCTGTCATATTTCCATTCATTGATTTTCTTTTCTGAATATTTGAAATGAACGTTCTTCGTAGCTACTACATAAAGATGAGGCATGAATGGTCCCAGGAGATATTCATCTATGAATCTATTGCCAATCAAAAATGGACGGGCCCATCTGATAGTCCATCCGCCACGCTCGACTGTCAGCTTCAAAGATTCTCGAGTGAAGAAATCCACATGAGCGCTCTGGAGAGCACCGCAGAATTTCCTGATCTTCAAGAGCGAAGCTATCCTCGGTATGACCGGAACGCCCAGGATGAGAACGGTATCGGGATCAGATACTTCCCTGAGCCGGATGAGGAATGAATGGGGAGATAAGAGATGCTCGAATATATTATTTGCCCAGATCGCTTGAAAGCTCTCGCTTGCAACAGGAGTCTCATCGATCAATTCCGCATTGCCTCTTTTTATGGATATGCCTTGTTTCTGGCCATAATCGACTTCTCTGTCCGATGCTGTAAGCCCTATGCTTCCAGGCCCGAAATGAATGAGATGCTCGCCGAATCCGCATCCGATATCGAGAGTCTTCTTCTTATCAAGAGAAAGCATGCGGAGTATCCGTCCAAAAGTCTTCGAAGCCATGGCATCGAATCTGGCATAGCCTTCTTTGGAGCGCTGTGTTTCCATCATCGCATCAATCTTATCCTATAAATACCGGCATGTCACTTGAAATATTCTGGCGTCTCTCTTTTGTATCCATTTCATAAGCCATATATAGTGTAACTGATCCAGTAATAATGTATTATATGGCTTAAGCGAAATCATTATGAGCAACGAATCATCACCAGAAAACCTTATTCCCTCAACTCAAGAAAGCGAGCAACTGAAAGCGGAAATTCCACGGATAGTCGCCTTGAGAGAATCGCCCCCGGAGGACTCTGAAGATCTTGAAGACATTCTTTGGGTCGATTTTGATTCTGGTGAAGAACCAGAGAAAGGAATAAAGGGCGCTGGCCCAGAATCATACGTCATATCGCCTGTAAGCGAACAGAACCTATTTTCTGATAAATATATAAACTGCACTGGGGTCGTTGGTATCGGCCGAGATAAAGTTTCTGGAAAGAATATCGCTTTTATCAGTCACCAAGATCCTGAATTCATCGTAAACAAAAGCAGAGAAGAGACGGATATATTCAAAACGGATTTAAAAGCGACTTTGAAAGAATTACTCGCTCGTTCAGAGACCGGCACAGTCGAAGTCGTCATATTCGGCGGCAATGATGACCCTAGCGATTCTGCATCGAAAAAATCAACAGATTATAGGAGGTCAGTAGAGCTCTTGAATGAGATTATCCGAGATGGTTTGGGACATGACCCTGCTGTCTTGGTCGGACCAAATCACGGCGGTGGTTCGAGAGATGTCACCGTTATCACCAAAAATAGAAAGATATATATCAAATGATGATCGACTCAATGAAGATCAGATATTGTCAGTCTATTTGAAATACTCTGGCGTCTCCCTCTCCATCTGATCCAAGACTTGTCTCATGGTCGCCGCGGCTCCGATGAGATTGTGCGTAGAGCCTTTCTCGAGCATGACCGCAAAAGCATAATGCGGATTCTCGTATGGCCAGAATCCAGTGATCCATGAATTCACATTGGCCCTAGTCGCTCCCAGTTCAGCTGTACCAGATTTGCCGGCAATCTTCACATAAGGCACATTCAGAGCCACGCTAGTGCCGATCTGCGTACCTAGGCGCATTCCTTCATGGATGACATTGAAGTCACTCTGCGGCAGACCGATCTTTCTCTCCACGACCGGACCGCCTCCTTTTACGATAGTTGGGATCAGCAGATCGCCCTCATTGGCTATAGCAGAAACAGCGCGAGCGACCTGGACAGGCGTGACTTGTGTGCCATATTGGCCGATAGCAGTATGATATGTATCTCCCAGGAACCAAGCTTCATTAAAAGTCTTTTTTTTCCATGCTGGCGTAGAAATGAGTCCGGCCTTGCCACTGACAAATGAATCAGGGATACTCTCGCCAAATCCGAACAAACTCAAATATTTATCTATATTCGCTATGCCCAATCCTTTCTGATCCTTATAGCCGCCGCCGACCGTGTAGAAATACGCGTCGGATGACATTGCGATGGCATGCCGCATATCCAGGGCGCCCAGATCCTTCCAGTCTCTGAAGATCGTCGACTTCGTAGGGTCATAAGGATTCTGGACCGTCACCGAGCCGGTCGTCACGATGACCGTGTCTGGATCGATAGTTCCTTCATTCAGGGCACCAAGAGCCACATATGGCTTGACTATAGATCCAGGGGTGTAAAGTCCGTCGATAGCGCGATCGAGAAAAGGCAGATCGGGATCTTTCAGCATCGACTTTATTGCCGATGAATCGGTCCCGTCCGACATAATCTGTGGATCATATTCTGGATAGCTGGTCAGAGCCAAGATCTCTCCGGTCTTCACATCCATGATGACCCCAGCTCCACCAGAGAATCCAACTCGGGTGGCAACATCCTTTATGTTGTCGTACAAGGCTGCTTGGACTCGGCTATCGATAGAGAGAGCGATGGGACTCCCTTGTTCCGGCGGACGTACCGTGCTCTCAGATATCACTTTCCCGTGAGCATCCACCTCGATCAATCGAGAGCCATTGTTGCCTTGAAGCAGGGAATTATAATATTGCTCTACGCCATCTATGCCTTCAAAATCGTTGCGGTAATAAAAACCGTTATTGTCTTTGGACGGGTATTTCACATACCCCAGGATATGTGCCAAACCAGATAAGCGGTTATACATCCGACGAGCGACTATCTCATCTCCCGAACCGATAGCTGTGCTCGTGCCATTTTGCTCCGGCGGAGCATTCCAAGCCAATAATACTCCATTTCGATCAGTGACGACCCCTCTGCCAGCAAAAATAGGCGTAGACCTGAGGATATTCTTCTGGCTTCTATCCCTATACTCTCCTCCTTTCACCACTTGTAAGTCCCAGGCCTGGATTATGAAGATCAGAGCTATCAGAAGAAATGCCCCGACTATGGAAAAGAGCATATTCTTCGATATAGCCTGTTCCAATCGGCCCTCGAATTGATGCTTGTCATAACGAGGCAGATTGCTGGAATCAAGCATCACTTCATCGGGATCGATCTCACGGCCTTTGGCGCGCCGATGGCGGATGATATTTTTCAGTTTATTGAAGACCGTAGGCATATTTATTATCTCATCATCCGTTTCAAAAAATATACCACAATCGTTATGGCAACAGCCAAGACCGTTCCTGAATATCCAATGAGCCCCATTCCTGGCATATAGCCGAATAGAGAGTCAAAAGCTATGCCAGCCACGATAGCCTCGATGTAATAGGAGAAGCTCCAAAGACAGATGAGCGACAGCGGCAGAGCGAGGAACCACCAACCATTGATGATCAGAAAGAATAGCGCTATGTCCGCACATATCCTGATGATGATAGCCTTCTTATTCATGGCTGTTCTTTTCGATCAGAACCCATCTCAATTGATACAGATCTACCGGTGGCGCAAATAGGACAGTCTCAAATGCGCTCGCAGTATCGCTAACGACGCTGGTAACGATGCCAAAAGGCCTATCGCTCAGAGACGGAGAGATGACGATGTCTCCCGCCGAGACCTTGACCGAAATAGGCAACACCGCCCCATATTGTCCGCCACCGCGCCCTATCGCTTGAGCCGGAACATTCGACTGACCGATCAGGACTTCATGGCTTTGCCCTGCAGAAGAGAAAAGAGAGACCTTTGAGGTGCTCGGCAAGACATCGGATACAGTGCCGATCAAAACATCTCCTGGAGCATAGATGTGATCGCCTGCCGATATGCCCAGATCATTTCCTGCATCTATGATCAGCTCGTCATACGGAACGAATGGTGGACGCATGAGAACAGCGGCTAGGATCCGGGTTGAAGTCGTCTGTTTTTTTACAGGCTTCTTCGCTGGAAGCAATTTCGAAGGAGTATTCGCCGTAGATGAAGCCATCGAAGTTGAAGCAAAAGTCATGGATCCATTGATATCGACATCTCTCCCCAGCAGTGATTTCAGATCTCTATTCTCCTGCTCGATTGCTTGAATTGTCTGCAAACGCACACCATCTTCAATAAGGCTGCGCTTCAAAGATTCATTTTCCATTAAAAGAGAACTGGGATCTCGCAGAGAGCCGCTATCAACTGCGAATTCTGCTCTCCAAAAAGGAGCCGCGACAGAGGTGAACATTCCTGGAAAAAGATGTGGCAAAAAGTATTGAATAGCAGCAAAGACCAAGACGCCTATCGTGAATATTGCCAGGATAGCGCGCGAATGTCCCTTGCCGTGCAAGGAAGATGATAAATTAGATGTTCGAGGATAGGTCATCGTCGCTTTCAATCAGCACATTCCTGTATGAATCCAAATCTTCCAAGATGATGCCGGCGCCTCTTGCAATGGCTGTCAGAGGGTCTTCGGCTACGGTCACGGGTATATTGAGCGTTTCAAAAAGCAGAGCATCAAGACCTTTGATCATCGCTCCGCCGCCGACCAGATGGAGCCCGCGCTTCATGATATCTGCCAATATCTCAGGCGGCGTAGTCTCAAGGACCTCCTTGGCAGATTCGACGATTATATCGATAGATTGGGCAATGGCTTCACGGATATCAGAGTCGGTAATGATGACTTCTCTAGGCAAGCCAGTGATCAAGTCACGGCCACGGATAGTAGTCTCCAAAGGCTCACCAGGCATCACGACACCGACAGCTATCTTGACTTGTTCAGCGGTAGTTTCACCTATTAAGATCTTAAATTCGTTACGAATATAAGAGATGATATCGTTATTGAGTCTGTCTCCGGCGATTTTCAAATTCTTGGAACGGACTATGCCGCCCAATGAAATAACTGCCAAATCGGTAGTACCGCCTCCGATGTCTATAATCATACTACCTACCGGTTCATGAACGGGCAATCGGATACCGATCGCTCCGGCCATAGGCTGCTCGATGATATAGACTTCCCTAGCGCCAGCATTCTTGGTGGCATCGCGCACCGCCCTGACTTCGACATTCGTGACTCCTGACGGCACTCCGACCACAACTCGCGGTCCAAGCAGCTTTTTCGGCATGAATTCACCAGCGCGCTTCATGAGGTATGAGAGCATCTCTTCAGTGACTTCGAAATCGGAGATCACTCCATCGACTAGAGGCCTTACAGCGATGATATGCGTTGGGGTCCTCCCTAACATGTCCTTGGCAGCCTTTCCCACAGCCACCACTTGGCCGGTCTTTTGATTCACCGCCACAACTGACGGCTCATTGACGACTATGCCTTTGCCGCGCACATAGACCAGAGTATTGGCAGTGCCAAGATCGATGCCTATGTCATTGGAGAATCTGGCGAGGAATTTGTCTTTCTTGTCCTTGAAGCTATTCATAGCTGTACCTTACCATACTCGGGAATGGTCATTCAAGGAAAAGTGTTTAAGATCTTCCCATTTTGATCTTTCCCTTGATCATAGATGAGTATTTCAAGAGGAGCTTCATTTCTGCATGCGACACCCAATCCTTATTCGAATGAATAGAGTTTCCAGACTTATCGATCATTTTGTCATCTATGGTCAATACAGCACCAACGGGAAAATCTCCCTCCTTCAGAGAATGTTTTGCTTCTTCTATAGCGATATTCATAAAAGCCTTGTCTTCCTTGGAGAAATTCATAACCATACTCTATCAAACATATTGGATCCGTGAAAGAGAAGATATTATTAAGCATGAGACTCTCTAGAAATAGCCCGCATAAAAATTTTATTCTTTTTTGAACCGAACTTCAGCGTTTTTTCATAATGGTTTGATACTGTTCGATTAAGGGAAGGATTCCCTTCCCGTGGGGATGCCAGGCTGGGAGCACCATTCCTGACAACTGGAGCTCGGGGGTTCGAGTCCCCTCATCTCCACTCGACTCGCCCCTCGCTAATCGCGAGAGGCTCGCTCGTGGCAAGCCACAAGGTTAACTATTAAGTTTTATCAGTCTAGCGAGTCGAGTGCCCTGAGCTTGTCGAAGGGCTCGCTCACGTCAGGTAGCTTTTTTCTTGACAAGAATACATGAAAGAGTACACTTATCTCATTGTCAGGAGTGGTACAAAGCAAATGGGAGCTCCAACAAAAATCCGCCTCTATAGGCGGATTTTTGTTTATAACACTTCAACTTCGATATCTCTACAAGATCTCTTCCATCCTGACTTCCCCGCTCTTCCTATCTTTCACCTCTATCTGGTTATTCTTCATAGTCTTCTCGCTCAAAACCATCCTCTTGGGTATACCTATGAGGTCTGAGTCCGAGAATTTCTGGCCAGCGCTGGTATCGCGATCATCGTATAAGACCTCGACTCCCTGCTTGACCAGCTTTTCATAGAGCGCATCAGTAGCCTTCTTCACTTCGCCATTCTTGTCGAAGATAGCGATAAGATGGACAGCGAAAGGCGCCACGGCTTCAGGCCAGACCAAGCCCTTCTCGTCTGACCAGATTTCAGCGATCGTTCCCATGACGCGTCCAGGACCAATGCCATAACAGCCCATGATCACAGGATTGACCTTGCCCTCTTCATCCTTGAATGTCAGGCCGAAGGCATCGGAGAATTTTGTTCCCAGATTGAAGATATTGCCCACCTCGATAGCCTTCACTTCCTTGAGGTCGGACCTCAAGATACCCAAGTCTTTCAACACCTCGTCGTTCAAGACTTCTTTGTTGACTGCAAGCTTCTTGCCCTCATGTAGATAGATAGTATCTTCGCCAGCCTCCGTGACTGTTTGGAATTCATGGGAATACTTGGCGAATGAGCCGCCGCTCGCGAATGTCACAAAAGTCTTGTCTCCCAAACCGAGCCTCTCAAAAATCTTCACATAGGCCTGTTTGGCTCTCTCGTAATATGCATTATGCTCTTGCTGAGTGGCATTGAATGAATAAAGATCCTTCATCAGGAATTCGCGGCCACGCATGATACCGGATTTGGCCCTGATCTCATTCCTAAATTTTGTCTGGAATTGGTAGACAGCAATGGGCAGATCCCTGAAGGAGTTGATATGGTCTTTCATCAAAGAAGTCAAAGGCTCTTCATGTGTTGTCCCTAGACCGACTTGATTGCCATTCTTTAACTCTGTCTTGAACCAGACATCTATGACTTCATCGCTCCATCGTCCTGTCGCCTCCCATTTCTGCTTGTCTTGAAGAGCTGTCAGATGGACTTCCTGGCCACCGATAGCATTCATCTCTTCACGGATGATATTGATGATCTTGTTCAATGTCCTCAAGCCTAGAGGCAGATAGCAGTATGCTCCAGCCATCTCCTTATGGATATAACCGGCACGGATCAATAATTGAGCATTCTTGGCGACCTCGTCCTTGGGAGCTTCACGGCGAGTCTTGGTGAAAAGTTGAGATTGTTTCATGGGGTAAATGATACAGGACTTTTAAAGTTTGGGCTAGGGTGAGGATTCCCTTAGATATGCACATACCCGCTATATCTTTCGAAAATCATGGTGATACAATTTAAGCAGACCGGTTCAAACACGACTGGTCGGAATGGAGGAACTATGAACGTAGAACCGAGCCCTTTGATAGTTTGCTTTTTCGGATGCAAGGGAAAGCTTGCTCGAAAAGCCTGGCAGCGTTTTGTCCGGCTTCTAAGAAGAAATCCGGAAATGATGGGGGTGCCCATACGCCGACCAAAATTCACGCCGAGATCAAAAGCTGAAGACGCAAAAAATGTCGTCATCATCATCCAACCCAATCATCTGACAGCAATGCGAGCAGCGGAGTTATTCGAAAAAGAGAAGAAACGCCGCCATTGGCATCTAGATGTGAATTGGACTACGGGCAATGCTTTTGCAACTTAAACTATCGGCCAAGCGGCTTCCAAGAGACCTGTCGCGCAACCATGCAGCAGGTCCTTTTTTATGGAAAATCGGGTCAAATGGTGTATATGACCCGATCCGCTTATTGGAACACTGTAAGGATTATCTTGATGCATAATCGAGACAAAAGAAAACAGGCGTCTTGCGACTGCCTGTGATCGTGAATCTGTATCCGTTAGAATCGGCCGTCTATCCGGAGACTTGCTCCTTATAGAAGATGACGATCGTAAGATTGATGAACGGTTCTCCGCTCAGATTTATCCCTGAGCAGGTTCTCACTTCCCGTTGGACGATCGTGATTCCAGCATGATCTTTCATCCATTCATTAATCTTCTCCTCCAACGGATCACCGGGATTCTCTGCCGCAGTAAGACCGCGGCTGAATATCTTCATTTGTTCCATACGCGCCTTTCATTGAACAACTTATCCGATGAGTATTGAGCTCTCGGCTTGATTTTTGGCAGTAGCCATCACAAGAATGGCAGATTAAAGATAGCTTTTAATACTTTTTGTGTGATTTCTGCTACAATTTTTCTATGAAAAAAAACACAAAAGAGGCTCACAAAATATGATCGCAATGATATTCAT
>CAIKAN010000001.1 GCA_903825415.1 uncultured bacterium | reverse complement strand
GGCCTTTGGCTTTGTGAAAATGCGGAGTGCGAGGAAATGACCCCCTCAGAGCGCGAGAAATGATACCCGCCACCGTTCCGGTTCGCTGCGCCATGTTATATAACAATACTCACCAATTTCCTTTTAACCACAATGACTTTCTTGACTTCCTTGCCTTCAATCCATTTCTTCGTTTCTTCTAGGCCCAATGCCATCTGTTTTACCTCTTCTTCGCTTTGATCGACATTCACCATGAATGAGCCGCGCACCTTTCCATTGACCTGTACCATCATCTTCACCTCTGAATCTTTCGCCATTTCAGGATCATATTTCGGCCATGACGAGATGTGGATAGACTTCTTATTTCCTATGGCATGCCATAGTTCTTCCGTAACATGCGGAGCGAATGGCGCGAGAAGCTGCAAGATGATCTCGAACTGATCCTTTGAGATGCGTTCTGACTTTTCCAATTCATTGACAACGATCATGAGCGAGCTCATGGCGGTATTGAATCTCATCGTCTCGATATCGTCGCTGACTTTCTTTATGGTCTTGTGGATGACATTATCGATCACTGTGTCATTCCCGCAAGCCCCGAGTAGTCCCGAGTCAGCGAGGGACGAAGTGGGGCGCAGGCGGGAATCCAGTGTCTTACCGATCACCTTATTCGTTAAATCAACCTTCTCTTTAAGCTTCCAGACTTTCTCGATGAATCTCCTCACTCCGGCGATATTATTCATATCCCAAGCGATCGATTGATCAAATGGCCCCATGAACATCTCATAGAGGCGCAGGGTATCCGCACCCACAGATTTGACGATCGTATCAGGATTGATGACATTACCTCTTGACTTCGACATCCTCATACCGTCTTCAGCTAGAATGGGGCCATGCGAGGTGCGCTTTGTATAAGGTTCGATAGTCGGCACTAAATTCAAGTCATAAAGGAATTTATGCCAAAATCGTGAATACAATAAATGCAGGGTCGTATGCTCCATGCCTCCGTTATACCAATCGACAGGAGTCCAATATTTCAGCTTCTTTAGATCAGCGAATTTCGTCTTATTCTTTGGATCTGCATAGCGCAGATAGTACCAGCTCGAACCAGCCCAGTTGGGCATCGTATCCGTCTCTCTTTTGGCTGGACCTTTACATTTGGGACATTTAACATTTACCCATTTTTTAATAGCTGCGAGCGGAGACTCTCCATTCTCAGTCGGCTTATAATTCTTGACCTTAGGCAAAAGCACAGGCAGATCTTTCTCTGGAACAGGAACAATGCCTTGTCCTTTCGGATCTTTAATAGCGCAATTCTGACAATGCACCACCGGAATAGGCTCTCCCCAATAGCGTTGACGAGAGAAGATCCAGTCACGGAGCTTGTATTGAGTGGTACGAGTGCCCCAACCATTCTCTACGATATAATCGATAATGTCTTTGCGCACCTCATCCCAGCGCCTTCCCTTGAATTGGACAGGCTCCTCGAGAGTTCCATCAGGTTCGCGGTACATGATCTCCTGCTTTCTAACTTTTTCCGCCAAAATAGGATCTTCGGGGAAGAGCACCGGGTGCAGCGGAATATTGTATTTCTTGGCAAAAGCATAATCGCGCTCATCATGATAGCTGCAATTCACTATGCCGCTGCCATAATCGGCCAAGACATAGGAAGCGACCCAGATAGGCAACTGCCTCTTGGCCGGTCCATAATCGATATATCTTCCCGTGAATATACCTTCCATATCTCTTACATGATCGAATCCCTTTTCGGCTTTCTTCTGCTTGATGCGCTGCACGAATTCCATCACAGGCTTCTCAAACTCCGTGCCCGCCACGAGCTTGGCTACAGCTTCATGCTCAGGCGCGATGACCGTGAAAGTCTGCGCCATGAAAGTCTGAGGTATAGAGTCGTACATCTCAAAGCTCAGATCCATATCCTTGACCTTGAATGAGAGATTCACCCCTTCGCTTTTACCGATCCAATTCCTCTGCAATTCCTTGATCGATTCCGTCCAATCCAAAAGAGGCTTGGCTGCCTGGCTTGAAAAATCAATAGGCTTCTTGCAGAACATCGTCTTCCAGACATATCTCATAGCCATAGGCGTATTGAATGAATCCATTTCCTTGCGATCGACCCAAACGACTTCATGTTTTGAATACTCATCTTCAGACAAAGCATTTCTCTTGCTATCCTTGAGCTCAAAATAGAGAACGTCGAAATGAGCATAACGATTCTCATTCTTTGGAACGTGAAAAAACTTGGACTCTAGCTTTCCGAGATCCTTCTTGAGCTTAGGATGCAAATATCCCGTCTCTTCTATGATCTCCGCGATCGCGGCTTGTTCAGCCGACTGTCCCTTTTCAATGCCACCCGTTATCAAAGTACGCCAATCGACTTTCTTCCACTTTAAGCCTATGAATTTATCCTCCGACCAATGCTTCACGATCGCCAAAATAGCATTCCTCTCAACGAATGGTTGGCCTTGTTTAACAGTTCCAGGCTCCCATACTTGAGTGAAGCATGGAACCTTTCCTGTAAAGTCGGGCTTTGAATCAGGCATCCTTTCCAGCCATATAGGCAATTCAGAACAGGTCATGACTTTATCGTTCATATCCTTCATTTCCATCCATACAGGTTCATGCTTCGCCTTTTCATCAGCTGAAACTTCCCTCTTTGAATCGGAAACTAATTCGAATAGCACCGCGCTGGTTATCGCCAAGCGATTCTCATCTTTATGAGCAGCGAAGTATTCTGACTTAACTGGCCCGCCTAAGATTTGAGTCAATTTAATATCCGAATACCCAGTCTCCTCTAACACTTCCCTTTTGGCGGCCGAAATGATATCTTCACCATCCTCGACTCCACCGATCACGAATGTGGTCCATGGGAACTTTTTCCATTTCAATCCCAAGAATTTTCCTGTTTTCGGATCTCTCACCAGAGCTTGAATAGTCCTCCTTTCAACGGTCTTCTTTCCCGGCTTTGGCGAATTCTTAGAATCGATGATATGAGGGATATTGGAAGTATCGATAGCGTCCAAATCGCTCAAAAGCCTATCCGCATATTTTGTGATAGCCAACATCCACTGCTCCTTCTCCTTCTTCTCGACAGGAGTACCGCAGCGCTCGCATTTGCCGTCTATGACTTCTTCATTGGCCAAGCCGATCAGATCCTTGGGACACCAATTGATGGTCATACTCTTCTTGTATGCCAGCCCTTTCTTCAAGAATTGCAGGAATATCCACTGCGTCCATTTGTAATACTTTGGATCGGTCGTATTGACCTCTCGAGACCAATCGAATGAAAAGCCTATTTCCTTAAGCTGCCTGCGAAATGTATCGGTATTCTTCTTGGTCACGACAGCCGGCTGTATGCCAGTCTTGATAGCGTAATTCTCCGTAGGCAAGCCGAAAGCATCCCAGCCGATAGGATATAGCACATTGAAGCCTTCACGGCGCCTCTTGCGAGCGATTATGTCCATGGCTGTATTGCTGCGGATATGGCCGACATGAAGACCGTCACCAGAAGGATATGGGAATTCGATCAGTCCATAAAATTTCTTGGCCTTTGAATTGTCCTTGGCGACATAGAGCTTATCCGCCTCCCATTTCTTCTGCCATTTCTTCTCGATCTTCGCCGGATCATAGTTTCGGGAGGTCGGACCTCCAGGTTGTTTTTTCATAGGATAATACTAGCGCAAAGCAGTCTCATAATCAAAAAAGGGGCCGTCGCAGACTGCTGCGAACGGCCTCTCTCGAACAATCGTCACGTTACCTGTGCAAAACTTCAAACAACGCCCACCCACAAAGAATCGGGATGGCAACCAGAAACACAAACTTGATGTACCCAGCAAACAACCCTTGACCTAGGCTTTGTTGAGGACTATGCCCAGTTAGTTCAAAATGCTTCATAGGCTTGACCCTCACGACCAGTGGTTTAACTGCCTGATCGTCTCTGGCCGAAATGTACCATATTATCCCTATTATGACCAGGTCTCCTTATGCACATCACTGTATGAAAAAACAAAGGCTTAGTATGTGAAGGTCGTAGTCCTGATCTCTCCATTTGTGACATTCACATCTACCGTGGTGATGAGAGGCGCTACATTCGAATCGCCGCCGCAGATATGGCTATGAACCTCTCTGATCTGGAAGATAATGACATCTTTGTTCCTGCTATCTATATTGGCTGAGATGCAATCCTTGGAAAGCCTGGTGATCTTGGCGTTTGAGACCGCGTTAATAGCGGATACTGCCGCATCTGTCTCTGATAATGGAAAGCTCTTTTGCTGAGGCGCTGCGACCGGCACCGGCGCGTCATTCTTTATGATGATCCGAAGGCAGAAAGCGATAGTCAGGAGCAGGACGATGCAGATCAAGATGATCACCGTCGGATCGTTATGTTTATTTTCCATGGTTTTATGCTGGGTCTTTTCAGACCTA
Source organism: uncultured bacterium (assembly GCA_903825415.1). Taxonomy (GTDB): domain Bacteria; phylum Patescibacteriota; class Minisyncoccia; order Phycocordibacterales; family PALSA-1337; genus C7867-002. Next base: position 588 of record CAIKAN010000001.1, on the reverse strand, counting down.
AGACATTATAGCTGATTTCGGGCTAAATCTGAACTCTGTGATTGTAGACACATATGTCCATAAAAGCTAACATGAAATGGGAGACGGCTTTACGATGCAGCCCTCGGCAGCAATGCCCCCGTTCCAAATGGATCCATCAGGCTCCAGGAACGGGCCTTTAATTTTACCAAATGCTAAACTCGATGAAGCAACCATCTTCACAAAGTCGAAACCCCACCTCCTATTTTCAGAGAAGAAGATGGGGTTTTTTGTTCAGCGTGGGAAAATTGCATTCAGGATTGTGACGATAACCGTGACCCTACCAACCATCATTAGGTCACGATTTTTTCGCCAGCGTCCGATTACATAAATTCCTAATCCTACAGCGCAGAACACTATTAACCTTGTTAGTGTCATAAAGGTCTCCTTTCATGCTAGACAATACTACTTCATAGCCGTATTGTCAATAGCTAAATCTTCTGACCCGCCTGCACTTTCCACAGCTTAGCCACAACGAAAGAGAGGCATCTTGCTAAAATAAAGGTGTTATTAAGCCCTTTAATTTAGGCAATATGCCTCTCTTTCGTATGAACATTGTAAAACAAAAGT